>NZ_CAKMAB010000023.1:0-94892 GCF_924513355.1 Paenibacillus pseudetheri | reverse complement strand
ACAGTCTTTCTCCTAAACTCTTCATTGTACCGCTGCCGCTGTTCACCCATGTGAACACCTCCTTAGATATCTTCATTATCTTAATCTCTTAACGAGGTGTCCACTTTATATTCTAGGTCTATTCCCCCCTATATTACGTTGATTCACGTAAAAACAGCTACTTTTAGTGGATTTATAAGGAGGTTTTCCATATAAACTCACTTTTCGAGCAAAATCGGTCTATTTATAGGGAGATTTTCCCTATAACAGGCATACAATCATAGTTACTTTTGAAGTGCAGCTCTTTCTCACAATACACTCATCCCTAACCACTCCCCTCAACTCATGCTAATCAATCCCAGTAAAATAGGACATCCCGAGCTAACTCATAACCTACATTTCTAACGCCATTTTCCCTTTTTACGGCTTTCAGCCAGCCTTTCTCGCATAATCTCATAAGCATCAATCGTACCGTTTTAGGATCTAACGCGAAATAATCTGCTATATCTTTAAGTCGAACTACACCCGCTTTTCCAACTATATATCGGATAATTTCTTTCTCCGTGAGAATTGCTCCACCACTCGGTGCACTTACAATTTGGTAGCGGCTTAACGCCAATCTTAGCAGTGTAATACATAACTCAGGGCGCTGTTCCACATCGTCATAGGCAAATGAGATTACTTGGTAACCCATTCCGTACAGAAACGTCTCACGGTTTAGCTCATTACAATATTTCAGCCGATCCATGTCCCTCACATGCGCTGCATACCCTTTGATCTCGAACAAGAGTTTTATTGGCCCCGGCAAAAAGGCATAATCCGCGAAATAAGAACGTCCTCGCCAATCCAGCACCTCATACTCCGGATGTAGATCATTGAAATCCCCGCGAAGCGGCCACCATACATTCTGCAAAAACATTTCTTCAGCGTGGCGATGCCCTCTCTCCAATCGTCCCCGTCTCTCACCAGTCCTGCTTGCTAGATGCCTCTCAATAAATACTTCGTGGGCTTGTTCATAATTCATTCGATGTTCCCCCTGATTAATTTATTCCACGTAAAAAAACGCCCCGTTGCCACCACCGGATATACCAGAGTGTAACAGGGCGTTCTTCGCCACATATTATTAATGAGTCATAAATTCATAAAAGATCAGGTTACTTCGATTGCACCGGAGGTGCAAGGTTAGCGTGTGCGCGGCCTGGAATTTCACCAGTTTCCTCGTACGCTACAACAATCGCATCGATTTCCTTCTTCAGTTCGTTCACTAATTCCGCTTCAGGCACCTTACGAATCATCTGGCCGTAACGGAACAACAAACCTTCCCCACGGGCACCAGCAATACCAATATCCGCTTCACGCGCCTCACCAGGACCATTAACGGCGCAGCCGAGCACGGATACTTTAATAGGCACCTTAAGCTTCGAAATGTATTCTTCCACCTCGTTAGCAATAGAGAAAAGATCTATATCAAGTCGTCCGCAAGTCGGACAAGAAATAAGTGTGGCCGCGTTAGAGATCAGACCAAAGGTCTTCAGCAGCTCGCGTGCCACCTTAACTTCTTCTACCGGATCAGCGCTAAGCGAGATACGCAGGGTGCTGCCGATGCCCATAGAGAGTAGTGCACCGATACCCGCGGAGCTTTTTACTGTACCGGCAAACAAGGTGCCGGATTCTGTAATCCCGAGGTGCAGCGGATAAGGAATAACTTCCGCAGCCTGACGGTAAGCTTCGATGGCCATTGGCACATCGGATGCTTTTAAGGATACGATAATGTCGTGGAAATCCAACTCTTCCAAAATCCCAATATGGTACAGTGCACTTTCTACCATAGCTTCCGGAGTCGGATATCCGTATTTCTCCAAGAGATGATTCTCTAAAGATCCGGCGTTTACACCAATCCGAATCGGAATTCCTTTTTCTTTACACGCTTTAACTACTGCTTCTACCTTCTCCCGACGGCCGATGTTACCCGGATTAATCCGTACTTTATCGATGCCGTTCTCAATAGCCATCAGCGCGAGCTTATAGTTAAAATGAATATCCGCTACGAGTGGGATATGAATCTGCTTCTTGATCTCCTTAATCGCGGCGGCCGCCTCTTCATTGTTGACAGTAACGCGTACCAGTTGGCAGCCTGCTTCCTCAAGCCGTAAAATTTCGGCTACAGTAGCCTCCACATCAGCTGTTTTGGTTGTACACATGCTTTGAATCGCAACCTCGTTGTTTCCCCCAATAATGAGCCCGCCAACATTGACAGGACGGGTTTGGTGTCTCAAGAACATGATTTTTCTCCCCCATAACGCCAAAGCTCCACCCCTTCGCAACCGCTAGTGAAGCGGGATAAGCGGAAGAAAGGTGGAGACAGTGACATGTATTGTTAAGGTAAGCGACTTACGCGCTTTCCTCTTTCTTTTTGTCTTTCTTAAGGTTCAATTCAGGCAAAGCCTTCTCTTGAACGACCTGCTCCGTGATCACACAATCCTTAATATCATCGCGTGAAGGAACTTCATACATCACATCAAGCATGATGCTCTCAATAATCGCGCGCAGTCCACGGGCTCCCGTATTGCGTTTGATCGCTTCCTTGGCAATCGCTTCTAGTGCCAACGGTTCGAACTTCAGCGCTACGTTATCCATTTCCAGCAGCTTGATGTATTGTTTCGTGAGTGCGTTCTTAGGCTCGGAAAGGATACGCACCAGCGTATTCTCATCAAGCGGCTCCAAAGTCGAGATGACTGGCAGACGGCCTACAAATTCAGGGATTAGTCCGAATTTTAGCAAGTCTTCAGGCAATACCATCGACAAATATTCACCAGCCTTGAGATCCTTTTGTCCTTCAACCGCTGCGTTGAAGCCAATGACTTTTTTACCGATACGGCGTTTAATCATTTGCTCCAGACCGTCAAAGGCACCGCCTACGATGAACAAGATGTTCGTCGTATCAATTTGAATAAACTCTTGATGAGGATGCTTACGTCCACCTTGTGGAGGTACCGAAGCAACCGTTCCTTCGAGAATCTTCAGAAGTGCCTGCTGCACACCTTCACCGGATACGTCACGAGTAATGGACGGGTTCTCGGATTTACGTGCCACTTTATCAATCTCATCAATATAGATAATGCCGCGTTCGGCTTTCTCCACATCATAATCTGCCGCTTGAATCAGCTTAAGCAGAATGTTCTCAACATCCTCGCCGACATAACCAGCTTCCGTTAAGGAAGTAGCATCTGCGATAGCAAATGGAACGTTGATAATCTTCGCCATCGTCTGTGCGAGCAACGTTTTACCCGAACCTGTTGGACCGAGCAAAAGAATATTACTCTTCGTAAGTTCAACATCTTCGATTTTGCTTTGGCTGTTCACACGCTTATAGTGATTGTAAACCGCAACAGACAGCGATTTCTTCGCTTGCTCTTGACCGATTACATATTGATCCAAAATATCGCGGATTTCCTTTGGTTTCGGAATATCCTTCAGATCAAGCTCTTCCTCATGACCGAGTTCTTCTTCCACGATTTCCGTGCAAAGCTCGATACATTCGTCACATATATAAACGCCCGGTCCTGCTACAAGCTTACGAACCTGCTCTTGTGATTTGCCGCAAAAAGAACATTTCAATTGCCCTTTTTCATCATTAAATTTAAACATCTAACCACCCCTTTAAGATTTCATCGGTGAAGAAAGAACCTGGTCAATAAGCCCATATTCCTTGGCTTCTTCCGCGCTCATGAAGTTATCGCGGTCTGTGTCCCGTTCGATTTTTTCAAGGGGCTGACCTGTGCGATCTACATAAATTTGATTCAACTTCTGTTTCGTCTTGAGGATCCAGTCGGTATGAATCCAAATGTCGGATGCTTGACCTTGAACACCACCAAGCGGTTGATGAATCATAACTTCGCTGTTAGTCAGCGCATATCTTTTGCCCGGAGCCCCAGCTGTTAAAAGGAGCGATCCCATGCTTGCCGCCATCCCTACACAAATGGTTGAAACATCCGGTTTGATATATTGCATCGTATCGTATATACCCATGCCGGCTGTTACTGAACCACCGGGTGAGTTGAGGTACAAGTGAATGTCCTTCTCGGGATCATCTGCTGCAAGGAACAGCAGTTGAGCAATAACCAGATTGGCGACATCATCGTCAATCGCACTGCTTAAAAAAATAATGCGATCCTTGAGCAATCTGGAATAGATATCGTATGAACGTTCCCCACGACTTGTTGATTCCACAACCATTGGTACCAGACTCATGCCACCAACCTCTTTTCTCTATACAGATTAGTCTTATCGTTTCAAAAATATTTTAACACGTTCACGGCCCGATGTCATTTTTTCACTACAGTAGGCCTGTCCACTGCTTGTGATAGTGACGTCATCACGCCAATTTCCTTAATACCATACGCTCATACGGATACCTATGTAATTACATATATCTGTGCCCGAGGATAAAAATAAGGCACGTAACGAAACTTACGTGCCTTATCATATCTGTATGGAGGACGATTGCTCGGCCGTTCTAAGTAGTGTCAAGCTAAAACGCCTTTGGCGTCATTTTAAGGACGGTAAGCGTTTATGCGAGAATTATAAGAATAAAGTATAACGTGAAACTTATACCTTCTTATAATTTTAAAAATCTTACTCAGCTTTAGTGTCTTCAGCAGCTGGTACTTCTTCTACTGCTTCAACTTCTACACTATTGCTAACAAGGAAATCAATGGTTTTGCGCAAAGAAAGTTCTTCGCTCAAGCTGCCCAGTGAACCGTTAGCTGTCAAGATGCTGCGAATTTCTTCTGGAGTACGTTTGTAAGCTTCAGCCATAGTAGTCAACTCTTCGTTAACTTCTTCTTCGGAAACTTCAATGTTCTCTTGTTTAGCGATAACTTCCAGTACCAGGTTATTGCGAACGCGTTTTTCAGCATCGCCTTTCATTTGGTTCTGCAAGTCTTCACGAGTTTGACCCGAGAAGCTAAGGAACATATCCATGTTCATACCTTGTTGACGAAGACGAGTGTCGAAGTCACGAACCATGTTCTCAACTTCGCTGTTGATCATTGCTTCAGGGATTTCAACTTCAGCGTTTGCTGCTGCTTTATCAACAACTGCGTTCTCGCGAAGGCCTTTCAGTTCATCCTGTTTACGGGATTCGAGCTGAGCTTTCAGATCTGCTTTGTACTCTTCCAAAGTTTCGAATTCACTTACATCTTTAGCGAACTCATCATCGAGTGCAGGAAGTTGTTTGCGTTTGATTTCGTGCAGTTTCACTTTGAATACTGCTTTCTTACCCGCAAGGTTCTCTGCATGGTACTCTTCAGGGAAAGTAACTTCAACATCTTTGAAATCTCCAGTGGACATTCCCACTACTTGCTCTTCAAATCCAGGAATGAAGGAGTTGCTACCAAGTTCAAGAGAGTGACGCTCAGCTTTTCCGCCTTCGAACGGTACGTCATCAACATATCCGTCAAAATCGATCACAGCGATGTCGCCGTTAGCTGCTGCTTCTTCTTCAACGACTACGAGTTCAGCATGACGCTCTTGCAGACGAGCAAGCTCAGCGCTCAGCTCTTCTTCAGTCACTTCAGCTTTTTGTACTGGAACTTCCAGACCTTTGTAATCGCCGAGCTTCACTTCAGGTTTAACCGTGATCTTCGCTTTGAAGATAAAGGATTGGCCTTTAGCAAATTGCTCAATATCAACTTCAGGACGGTCTACAGGGAAGATATCAGTTTGTTCAACTGCTTCACCGTAAGCTTCAGGAAGAAGAATGTCGATTGCATCTTGGTACAAGCTTTCTACACCAAAACGGGATTCAAAGATCGGGCGCGGCACTTTACCTTTACGGAAGCCTGGTACGTTAGCTTTTTTAACGACTTTGTTAAAAGCTTTATCAAGTGCTGCTGTTACGCGTTCTGCGTCTACTTCTACTTCAAGAACTCCAAGGTTCTTCTCTATTTTTTCCCATGTTGCTTTCATATTATACTTTTCCCTCCAAAATATAGGTTCACAAGTTTACTTCAAAAAATGATTACAATCCACGCACAGAATAACCATTATATTATATACAACATTACTTTATTTATCAAGTAGAGAAGTCTTTACAAAACCCTTGAGCGAACGATAAGCCCCCTCAAATTGAAAGCGCATGCCGTCTGTAATGCCGTACATTCCACGAGTCTCTTCCTCCTGCCGTGTACCGTTTAGGCTCTCAGATACAAACTGGTGTAACGCCCCCGCCCAAATATCTAGTAGCGCGTCTTCCCCATCCAGTATTTTCCGATAATCTTCCGATCCATAAATCGACATGACGAACTGGCCCCAGAGCTCCTGTGCAAAATAATACAGCGTAGGCTCGTGTACCTCCGCCTGCTCGGCTACCCGCTCGAGCACCTGACTCACCTGCGGTGGAAAATCCTCTGTCTGCAGCGGCACACTTTCAATCTCTACAATTGCTGTTTCGTGACCACGAATCAGATGGACTGTTCCCTGCATCCCACGCCGCCGAAGGGTCTGCAGGGTCCGAAATTGCAGCAGCGGGTGAACATTATCCCTCTGCAGCCATGCCGTCAGCGCCTCATCGACTCCGCCGCCTTCCAGATAAGAAAGCTGCTCTAACGCTAGGATTGTCGCCTCTGACAGCGGCTCATTCATTATCCGCTGCAGCAGCTTTTGAGGATACCCCGCATCCTCAGTCATTTTTGATTTGGCCAAAAGACGGGCCATATCTTCTTCCCTTAAATCTTCGTCTTCGGGGTGAACGGCTCCTTCCGCATCTCCATTCTGAGAGGCATAGGGGAAAGCCGTTTCGAGCCATCCCAGCAGAGACCGCCATTCCTCGTAATTTCGCTCTTCCTGTCCTTGACACTGCAACAAAAAACGCAGCAGCTCCATCGCTT
The DNA here is from genome assembly GCF_924513355.1 of Paenibacillus pseudetheri. Taxonomy (NCBI): domain Bacteria; kingdom Bacillati; phylum Bacillota; class Bacilli; order Caryophanales; family Paenibacillaceae; genus Paenibacillus; species Paenibacillus pseudetheri. Next base: position 88,023 of record NZ_CAKMAB010000023.1, on the reverse strand, counting down.
CCCCGTATCGTTCACTCTCCAGCATCACCGTAAGCTGGATTTGATAATAGTCCAGTGTCTTGGGAAACAGGACGATATTCTCTTTTGTGGCAGGGGAATCTGAATCTTTAATGAGGGCACCTCCTTATAGCTAATTATGTGAATTGAATTCTAAAACGTCATAAATGTTATTAAGACCTTAAGCTTCATCCGAAACTTAATAATTGTAGATTATAGCATACCCCGTACTCTTTTTAAAAAACAGCTTGAAAAACTTCAACAGGCATGATATGATAATTCCTGCTTGCTTTTCAGCCAGCAATCATGTCCCGGTAGCTCAGCTGGATAGAGCATGCGCCTTCTAAGCGCACGGTCAGGGGTTCGAATCCCTTCCGGGACGTCAGAGTAACAGCCTTCCTTCGGGGAGGCTGTTTTTGCGTTCAGGGGATGCGAAGCACAGAGGTTCGTCGGAGTATATGCATCGAAAACATACGCTTCGCAATCAGCCCTTTAGGGCTGTATTCCGCCTAGGACTCGTTAACAGCCTTCCTTCAGGGAGGCTGTTAATGCGTTCAGAAAGAAAAAACGCTCGGCATGAGCGCTTAAAATAGGTGCTGGCAGCTTCGCTCTTCAGGTCAGACTTCTAATAAACACCGAACAGTTAGCTTCGTTAAACAGCCTATGTTAGGCGGCCGGGGTGGTGCGGATACGGTTGACGTTTCTCGGAGTTACTTGCGGTGCGTATAGGATGGGTACGTTCAGGGCATTAGGTTTGTAGAGTAACTTTGGCAGTTGTTCTGGTGCGGATACGGTTGACGTTTCTCGGAGTTACTTGCGGTGCGTATAGGATGGGTACGTTCAGGGCATTAGGTTTGTAGAGTAACTTTGGCAGTTGTTCTGGTGCGGATACTGTTGACGTTTCTCGGAGTTACTTGAAGTGCATGTAGGCTTGGGTACGTTCAGGTACTTTCTAGTGTGGAACTCTCCTAGGACCAGATCGAAAAGGATTATATCTATCCTAGCTAGACTGTAACTATAGGAAATCCTCCCTATAAAATTGCCTATAATCGCTAAAAACCAAGCTTTATAGGGAATTTCTCCCTTTAATATTACTCAAAATCTCTATTCATGATCAAATTTGGGATATTATAGGGAGGATTTCCCTATATAAGCATTAGAGACCATAGAGCGTCGAATTATAGGGAGATATTCCCTGTATACGAATACTCAACAAACAATCCATAAGTAGTCCTCAAGGAATTCACGAATCCGTGAACACTCCACGCGTAACCTTTGATAACTCACCGATTCCCGAGCACTCTACGTATAATCCTCCATCCACCAATTCAGTTCTTAACAAATCTACTATTTCTCATTTGTTCACCAAATTCACCAAGTTGAGCGTAATCAATTCATCTCAGAATATCAGCCTATCGAAAATACCTAACTAGGCCGGTTGAACAATTCGTCTCTCCATTAATAAAGACTCCAATAAATCTCCAAAAAGCTGTTCTCAGCGAACGGTAATATCCTCTGAGCGCAGCTTTTCTTAAATGGAGGGTTACACCATACAAACCTACCTACGAATAAAGGCCCACAGGTTTCCCCCGTAGACCCCCATTCATTACTTCCGGCGATTTCCCAGCCATAACGGAAATCGAAATATAAAATTGATAAACAAAACAACAAATACAAGTACGGCTGCAGACTTATCAGCAATTTGACGCGCATCTTCTACAATCGCCTCGGATTGTACATACCAAAGGTGTACGGCCAATGTTTCACCCGGCGAGAACAGATTGAAATCCCACATTTCGCCCGAGGTACTGAGACCAGCGGTAAGGATAATAACCGCAGACTCCCCGAAGGCGCGTCCAGCAACGAGACAAATCCCAGTAACTATGGCAGACATTGCAACGGGTAGGACTACCGTACGGATCACATGGAATTTAGTCATCCCAAGCGCATAACCAGCCTCGCGGATCTCCCCGGGAACGGCACGTACCGCTTCCTCTGTCACTCGCGCAAGCATAGGTAGATTCAGCAGCGCCAGGCTGACGCCTCCGCCAAGAATCGTCAGACCGATATCGAAATATTCCGCGAAAATTGCAAGTCCGAGCATACCGAACACAATCGAAGGTACCGATGAAAGAGATTCTACACAAATACGTAGTGCCCCTGTAAATTTATTATCTGGCGCATACTCAGCCATATAGATTCCCGCACCCAAACCAATTGGAACGGAAATAAACAGCGAGATGAACAAAATGTAAAATGAGTTGAACAGTACCGGACCAATCCCACCACCTGGATCAATCTCTTCCGGCTGTTTAATCAAGAAATCGGGCCGAAGTGCCGGTAAACCTTTACTAAGAATCGTGAAGAGCAGCCAGAAGATCAGCAGCATGACTAAAGCCCCAAGCGTATAAAACCCTATGGTTGCAAGTTTATTGTTTCTTTGAGCACGCGCTGTATGCTTTGTACTTGCGAATCCGTTCACGCTGCATCCCTCCTTTTTCTACCCAGCACGCGGATGATCAGAATTAATACAAATGATATTACTAGCAGGAGAAATGCCATCATATGTAGCGCATAGTTCCAAGTAGAGTCAAACTCTACATTGGAGATTTGCATAACGATATTACTAGTCAGCACCGATGATGGCGTGAATAACGTCTTCGCCAATTGCGGTGTATTCCCGATAACCATAACTACAGCCATCGTCTCACCCACAGCACGAGTCATACCTAGAATAACCGCAGAGATAATTCCCCGGCTAGCCGCAGGCAGGACTACACGCATGATGACCTGTAAACGGGTAGATCCAAGAGCATATGCAGCATCCCGATATTTGCGCGGCACAGAGACAATGGCATCATCACTGATTCGGCAAATCGTTGGCAGCACCATTAATGCGAGCACAAGTGCAGCAGCTAACAAGCCATCACCTAAGCTCTCACCACTAATTCTGCGCAAAAAAGGAAGTAATACCGTTAAGCCTATATATCCGTAAACAATTGAAGGAATACCTACCAATAAATCTAGCACTGGACGGATAAAAGTCTTCATCCATTTTGGAGCAATTTCTGCACAAAGCACTGCCATCCCTACCGAGATAGGAACTGCGATCAGCAGCGTTAATGCAGTTAGTGAAAGTGTATTTACAATGAAGGCAGCCGCTCCAAAAGAATCCTCTTCCGGCGTCCAGTTAAAGGAAAAGAAAAAGTCCGCAGGCGAGAGATGGCCGAACAGAAGCATAGCCGTTTTGCCGATAAATAGAATTACAAGTGCAAGCACGAAGCAAAGCGCAAGAATGCTGAATAAAAAATAAAACTTAAACAATTTGTTGCTAAACAAATGTCTACCATGACGTTTGGGATTAGCGCTAACCTGCGTTACGCTCTCTTTTCCCCTAGTTGCCAAGCCGTGGACTGGTGCCCCCATACTTTCCCTCCTGTAAGCGGCCACCCCCGTATCAAGATCGGAGCTGGCCGCTGTTACCGTTCAATATGAATATGATCTTTAGATGTTATTAGCCCTTCATTGCTGCGATCGGAATAAATTTAAGCTTTTTCAGGGAACCTTGTTGGAACTTCTTGCTTTGTACGTATTCGATGAATTCTTTTGTTGCGCCAGTAGGTTGGCCTTTAGTCATGTAGTAACCATAAGCCCAGATCTTATAAGATCCATTGATTACGTTGTCTGTAGTAGCAGCTACACCGTTGTGTTTAACAGCTTTTACGTCGCCACTTACATATACAAGGTCGATATAACCGATAGAGTTAGGAGTTGTTCCTACGGCTGTTTTCATGTCACCGGAAGAACCAGTTTCTTTGTAGTTCTTAGCTTTTTTAACGATATCTCCGCCATCCAAAGCTTTAGCTTGATAGTTAACGCGTGTACCGGAACCGAAAGAACGAGTGATAACCACGATATCGGCATCTGCACCGCCTACTTCTTTCCAGTTCGTGATTTTACCTGCGTAAATTCCTTTAAGCTGTTCTGTTGTAAGGTTATCTACGCCAACATTTTTGTTCACAATTGTAGCAAAAGGAATAACAGCTACTTTGTTTGCTACTTGACCGTCAAAAGCTTTGAAGCCTGGTACGTCGATGCTAGCATCCCAGTCGCAAGCGCCGATATCAGCGATGCCTTTTTTAACAGCTTGAGGTCCAGTTACTGAACCTTTACCTGATGCTGCGATTTTCACTTTAGGGTGCAGCTTTTGGAATTCTTTTGCCGCTTGAAGCGTCAATGGAAGAAGTGCGGTTGAACCGTTAACTGTGATTTTACCTTTAAGTGAATCGGCTGCTGCTGCAACCCCTGCGAAAGATGCGGTTACCGCAATTACAGCCGTTAGAGCCGTTACTGTTAACTTTTTGAAAATCTTCATTTGTATTATTTCTCCTCTCGGCTCTACGCCGTTAAAATATGATTAGGGATATTTATTATTTCGAAAGTTGCAATGCTTTACCGCCTTGAACCACCCATACACCGCCATCGCTTACGATAGCAAGCTTGCTTCCGTCTTTCGAAACTGCAACTTCAGATACGTCTTCAGCGGAGCGGAACAGCTCACTCTTTGCTCCATTATTATCAATGGAATAGACCACTGTGCTTCCGTCTGCCGCCGAACCTGCTACAACCAAACCATTGTTAACGCCAGTAGACCAATTTACTTCAACATCCAGTGCAATGTTACTGCTTGTTCCATCTGCTTTTACAACCTTCAATGTGTTAGCAGCGTTACCCTCAGCATCTGCACTAAGGTATACGACGCTACCATCCGCTGAAATTTCAGGGTACAGCTTGTTATCCGGTGTAGTTGTCAGTGCAGCTGGTTTAGCATCTTTTATAGCCAGGTCAAGCTTGTAAAGCTGCTCTCCAGCAGAGCTGAAGTCTACAGTAAGGGAATCTTCTGTGCTGTCCGCATCGTTTTTAGCAACACCCGTCAAGTTAACGATATAAACAGCGCTCTTTTGGTCAGCGGAAATGCGCAGTTCGGATTTATTTTCTACCTTATCCGCCAATACGGATTTAACTTCACCAGTGTCTACAGAGATTTTCGCGATTTTCTCTTGCTTGTCACCTTGGATGAAATAAATACTTTTACCATCGTTCGACCAAACCAGATCCGTTTTTACACTATTGTCAGTACCCAGTGTTTTAGTAGCTCCGCTAGACAGGTTAATCAGATTCAACAAACCAGTCTCATCATTGAAAGCTCCCCACTGCCCATCTGGCGATACTGCAAAATCCACTGCACTGTCATTTGATGAAAATACTTCATAGTTACCTGGCTCAGTGCTGAACTTGATAAGTTGAGCAGATTCAGCATCACTTTTGTTCGCAATCAGACTTCCAGCTGCTGTCCAGTGCAAAGTATCAAACAATCCTTCAGGACGAGCAAAGCTTAGAATCGTGCTAGCATCAGGATCCAGCTCTCCACCTAATGCATAAACTAACTTAGAAAGCTCTACATAGGTTTTACCGTTATAAAATACTGGAGCAACTGTGAATGTCTCGGAATTACCATCTACTTGATAGCTCTTTGATCCTGTTTTGAGCTTTACATTATGTAATCCTTTGCTGTCATTAAGTTCAAACCCGCCAGCTCCAAGTACTAACTTAGCTCCAATTTCACCAGCTACCTGATTCAGCGAGTACAGCTTGTAACCACTGCTATTAATGGTGTTAAACACAATCGGCGTACCGTTTACGTTCCAAGTAGTTGTACCTTCTTTAACTGCTGTTTTAGCAGCGGTTTGATTGGTAGCTACAGATTTTACATTACTGCCGATGCTAGCTGCAGATACACTCCCAACGCCTACTGTTGCAAGAAGTGCTGAAGCGAGCGTTGCGCTAATCCATTTACTGTTTTTCAATTAGATTCACCCTTTTCGTATAGGTAACTGCTAATGTCATTTTCGTCTACAATTGTCAACTCTGTTGCAGAGGAATGTTATGGAAATATTAACTATAATTATTTTTTTGAAAAAGTAGGTATATTAGCGTACTAGACTGCTAAATTCAGATAAACCAAATGGACTAGACACGAAAAAGCCTCATGGGGGATAGCTCTGCGGTGTGCAGTAGCTTTTACTCCATGAGGCTTTTTGTAAATGTGATCTACACTAACTATTCATTTAAATGCTTTTCCAACGTTCTCCGTACAGCTCCTGGTCCTTTCAGCATCTCATAGAAGTAACTTTCAATTTTGCTGCCCAGACCGATTTCATATAACGGTACACCAAAAATCTTCTCATTATCTAGAATTCTATGCACATTAGAGGTCGAATCTCCCAAAGTCACTCCTTGCAGATGTGCTTGAAGTGACTCTATTAACGGATCAGGACTCCGCTCAAATGAATTCCCTTCATCATCCACTCCGATCAAATAGCGGCACCAAGCAGCAATTGCTAGTGGAATCGCCGTCAACTCAGCTGGATGAAGATCTTCGCGTTGTACATAGGATTTGATCGTTTCCCCATAACGAATGCCAACCTTCTGCGACGTATCTGTCGCAATTCGCTGCGGGGTGTCCGGAATAAATGGATTCGCAAATCGCTCTTGCAGCACTTCATCCAAGAACTGCTGTGGACGTAGAATGATTGGATCTACAACTACAGGCAATCCTTCCTTGTACCCAATCCACTCGGCTAATGTACGTAGGGTCTGATCCTGCATCTCATCCGAAATCTGCTTATAGCCTAGTAGACAGCCAGTAACCGCTAATGCAGTATGCAAGGGGTTTAGACAGGTGGTAACCTTCATCGTTTCTACCCTGTTCACGGTCTCACGATCTGTGAATATAATGCCGGCTTCTTCTAATAAAGGTCGCCCATTCGTAAACTTATCCTCAATGACCAGATATTCACTAACTTCTGCGTTAACAAAAGGTGCGGTATGAGCGTTTCTCGAGGTAATAAGTATATCCATGCCGCCAATCCCTTGCTCCTGTAAAGCATTACGTACTTCCTCGGATGGACGTGGTGTGATTTTATCGATCATCGACAAGGGGAATGTTATTCGACTCTCGTCTTCGAGGTACGCAACAAAACCTTCCTCCACAACCCCTTTCGCAGCCCATGCCTTGGCGATTGTAATCACGCTATTTTTCAACATATCCCCATTGTGCGAACAGTTATCCATACTAACAAATGTCATCGGATACTGGCCTTTTAGATATCGACGGTACGCTAGAGAAGCGATCACACTCATGCTGTGGGAAGGCTGCTCTGGCCCTTGCTCCATATCATTCTTCACGATATCAAGGTACATTCCATTAGAATCCGTCAAGGTATAACCTTTCTCTGTAATGGTGAAGCTGGCCATCTGCAGGCTCGGATTTTCAAAAATTTCTACCAAACGGCAGTAATCCTGCGCTCGATTCTTGTTTGCCATAATGGCCTCGGTAATGCTGCTAATGACCTTTTTCGTAAGCTCGCCACTCGCATTCATTAATACGAGAAGTGTTAAATGATCATGCGGCTTATAAATCTTGTCAATCAATTCGTAGTCAGAGGAGGTAGCGGCTATAATACCTGTATCTGCTTTTCCAAGCTCCAACAGCTTCTGGTGAGCATTCGCAATAAATCCCCGGAAAATATTCCCCGCTCCAAAATGAATCCATTCCGGCCTAACGCGCGTATTCTCCGCCACCTGCTCATAATCAAACTGAGGAAGCTCCACGTCAGCGTCCTTCCACGCCTCTGCACATGATTGAATACTCTCTCTTGTCAGGAGCAGCATTCACTTCACCCCCGTTGTATTGTCGAGGCTATCCCATACACCAAGTAAATACATGATCCCCATTGCTCTATCATATAGCCCGTATCCTGGGCGGCAATTCTTCTCTTCTCCCCACAAGTGACGACCATGATCTGGACGCACATACCCTGTAAATCCGTTCTCATGATACGCTTTGACAACCTCTGCCACATCCACACTGCCATCCCGTCCACGATGAGAGACCTCAATAAAATCTCCGTTCTCAAAAACCTTAACATTTCGAATATGAGCAAAATGAATACGATTACAGAATTCCCGAATCATAGCTGGCAGATCGTTCTTCGGATTCGTACCAAGCGACCCAGTGCAGAAGGTTAATCCATTATATGGACTATCTACTGCGTCAAGTAAACGACGGATCGTATCGCGGCTACGGACAATGCGGGGCAAGCCAAAGATCGGCCAAGCAGGATCATCGGGATGAATAGCCATTTTGATGTCGACTTCTTCACAGACAGGAATAATGCGCTTCAGAAAATAGACCAAGTTCCCGAACAGCTTTTCTTCCGTTACATCTGCATAAGCGGCGAATAGCTCATCGAGCTTCGCAAGACGCTCCGGCTCCCAGCCTGGCATCGTAAATTTGCCTGCTCCCTCTAAAATGCGATTAACCATGTCGCGTGGGTTCTCATTGATCGCTGCATTTTCGTAAAAAAGAGCATTCGAGCCATCCGGTAATTCCTTGTACAGCTCGGTCCTAGTCCAGTCAAAGATCGGCATAAAATTGTAACAGATCACTTTAACACCGACCTTAGCTAACTTCCGTATGGTGTCTATGTAGATATCGATATATTTATCACGCGTCGGGAGTCCAATCTTGATATCATCATGGACGTTCACACTCTCTACTACGGCAGTGCTAAACCCTTTGCTCGTAATTTGATCCGTAGTCTTTAGAATTTGATCCATGTCCCACACTTCGCCTGCTACCTTATGGTGTAGTGACCAGACAATGCCCATTACCCCCGGAATTTGCCGGATATGATCAAGCGTAATATTGTCATTGCCTTCCCCATACCATCTCCATGTCATGTTCATCTAAATAAAACCTCCTATAATTTCATATGTCGTGATCTTGTATACAAGATAATATACTCAAATATTAGGATGAATTATAGCCATTGTCAATGACATTAATATATTTATTGGAAACTTGTATACAAGATGTTGTGAATATATAATTGAAATAAACTTTCTTCTATCCACATCCCGCTTCATGTATACTAATTACAAATTCAATGGCAATGGAGACGTAACCGCATGTCCACCAAAAAAGATATTTTGAACCTATTAAAGCACGAAATTCTTAACCTAACGCTAAAGCCTGGAACCATTCTGAGTGAGACGGTGTTGTCCGAACGGTTTCAGATATCCAGAACACCTTTGCGCGATGTACTAAAGCAGCTGTCAATCGAGTCCTATATTGATGTGTATCCGAAGAAAGGGAATCTTGTTTCATACGTTGATTTGGAATCCGTCGAGCAAATCATCTATTTAAGAAGTGTTCTGGAAAAAGATATAATCAAAGGTTTATCGGGTAGCCTTACGCTTAAAGGTATTATGGAGCTTAAGAAGAATTTAGAAGAGCAAAAAAACGCCATATATCAGGAACATGCACTTGAGCACTTTCTTATGTTAGATGACACGTTTCATAGAACATTGTTTATACTTGCAGGCCATGAATTTTTGTGGAAGCTAATTAAGTTCTCCAATGTACATTATGAAAGGTATCGTCGCTTGCATATGCTAAAGCAAGAAAAGCTGGAGAAAATTCTGAACGAACATCATATGATCCTGGATTGTATGACAAACCATGAAACAGACAAAGTAGATGAATTAGTCCAGCATCATTTGCGTGAAGATATTAATTCCCTATACTTGCTGGAGAATTTTGCAGATTATATTAGAGCGTAATAACACGTATTTTACATAGTCTATTTAAAAATAAAAAGACCGCCTCAAGCAGTCATTTTCATGGCTTTTGGGACGGTCTCTTTTCATTTATCGTTGTAGCTAAAATGACAAACCATCATTCAAACCGAAACCAACCGAAATCGAACTGACTTCCAGGCAAGAAGATAAACGTTGTAAATTCGATCAGTTGAATGTTAGATTCTTCACCCTCTTCGAAGCGAAGATGAATGGTGTTCTTATCGATCGGAGATCTCCCACAAATGACAAGCTTGGAAGTACCTTCCGTCGTAAAATCCATCTGCATCGATACCATCCAATACTATTCTCATATAAGTCTAACATGTTATAAATCAACCAATCATGAGGAAGATCGACGGGGTGGAAATCCAAGGACTCAGCATCCGTCACTTCTAAAGTGCTCTTGGCAAATTCCCAGCCCTCATTAAATAATCTTTTTTGATTCAAAGTGTATCTTCTTTTCTTCTCATAGGATTATGAAACAAAGGGAGAGATAATTAGAAGGAGTGGCCCTAATGGACACACTCCTCTTAATGCTAATATTTAGTATATTGTGCGTTGATGCTCGTCTGGGATACCGCTTTTTCGATAGAAATACGTATTGATGATATCTCTCCACTCGCGGGCATGCAGTGCCTGTTCATTCAGACGGTCTGCCACCTGTCGGTGTCTGCTGTCGTCCATTTTCCCCTTAAGGGATTGCCACTTCTCTTTCAACCCTGCTGCCCGATCCACGCCATCAAAATGCGTATCATAAATATGCTGGATGACCGTTTTACCAGATTTAAGAATATGCGTATACGGTACATGATGAAAGAACAGTAATAGCTCATCTGGACAAGTAGCTACCGATTCATACAAATCTACATTCGCTCCTTGATACTGAGCAACATATCCCGTACCTGTCTTTATTGTCCGGTCTACGCCAATACCTTGTAGGTCCGCAAAATGGTACGTTCCCCATTTCGAATATTCATATCCATCCACATTTGGACCATAATGATGATCCGGATTAACCATCCAGCCTACGCCAAGCGGCGAAGTGTAAGATTCATAGATATGCCAAGAGGTTAACAAGATCTCACGAATCGTATTTATTAACTGCTCATCCTCTGCACCGAATGTGAGCATAATCCATTCCTTCGCGATTTGCTCAGCAATTAATTCCGGATTACAAGCGAGACGACCGTAACCATACAGATTGGCCTGCGCTAATAAATGCCCTGTCCAGTTATGATCATTGCCAATATTCGAAACAGCAGCGAAGCCGCTATATTTATTACCGTACATGGATCCATCGACAACCCGTTTTACCGATGAACCTGAATCCGCTGCATACGTATCAAAATCAAGAACTTCTTTCCACTGTGGAACGAGGTAGCAAACATGACGCTGTTGGCCTGTATATTCCTGTGTAATCTGAAATTCAATCATCATATTCGTATGCTTCATGGCACCGAACAATGGAGATACGCCTTCCCGTACTTGGAAATCCATAGGACCATTCTTCACCTGTAAAATAACATTCTCCATGAACTGGCCATCCAGCGGTTTAAAGTGATCATATGCCGCTCGTGCACGATCGGTGGAGCGATCCCGCCAATCCTGTTTGCAATTGTAAACGAAGCAGCGCCAGATGACGATTCCCCCGAAAGGCAATAAAGCTTCAGCTAACATATTCGAACCCTCTGCATGATCACGATCATAAGTAAACGGCCCTGGACGATTCTCTGAATCAGCTTTTACGAGAAGACCACCGAAATCTGGAATCACTTTATAGATTTCTATTACCTTAGCCTTCCACCATTGGCGTACATCAGAATCTAATGGATCCGCTGTATTCAATCCACCAATTTCGATCGGGCTAGCATAGTTAATACTTAGAAATAGCTTCACACCATAGTTACGGAAGATATCGGCAATCTTCGCGATGTCAGGAAGATAGCGCTCCGTAATAAACATCGTTTCAAACCGATGTACATTGACATTATTTATAGCAATTGCATTGATTCCTATCGAAGCGAGCATTCTCGCGTAATCTTGCAACCGATCGAAGTCCTCAGTAATTTCGTTGTCCGTATAGAATATGGATTTACCCGCGTAACCACGCTCGATACTTCCATCAATGTTATCCCATTGATTCATCATACGGAGAAGATTTACAGGATTGTCCACCACATCCAACGTTTCGATAGATTGACCCGTTCCAAGCAAACGTAGGAATGCAAATACGCCGTACAGTAATCCCACGGGTGTGGAAGCACCAATTGCAATACAGTCCTTCTCCGTGTTTGTTCGAATGGCATATCCTTCTGATCCAATTGCTGTCCTTGTAGCCTCGCTAAAGGTATGCGTAATCAACGGATGATTACTATCAAACGTACCGATTGCAATACAAGCTTGTTTATCTTTATCCTGAGATTCAGCAATGGTAGCTTCTATATCGAGCATTCCTTGTATGCCACGTGTTAGTTCTCGCACAGCACTTTTGATCACTGGATGATCTTGTTTGACTGTCAAGATGTTAGAGCACCAAGGAGAATAGCACTCTATTACTGCACTCGATTGAATATAAGGATATTCGAGCCAAGCTTTATACTCTGCGTTATGTAATTCTGTCTTTTGTTCTGCCATAATTCATTGTCCTCCATTAGTGAGTAAGACTTTTTAATCTAGATGTTGCTAGCTGTGCAATGGTTCTCTTATACTTTTGTAAACGATAGGTTATCCGCATCCCTATTAATAGGAGGAACACGAATGTGACGTACCATGAGCAGCAGGACTTACAACCGTTCCATCTCTATTTTGTATATAAAAGAACAAGTACAAATACAGACGACTATCAAGGTACATTCCATGCTCATCAGGGTGTTGAAATTCTTATTGTTCATGAAGGTAAAGGGACGCTGATTATTGATCAAAATAGCTATGAAATAAAGCCAGGGATGATTTGTATTTTCCAGCCGTATCAACTGCATCATATTCAAATTGAAATCAACGAAGATGTTCCTTTTGTGCGTTCAATTGTGCATTATGAACCCAGCATATTTAAAGCTTATTTTGACAAGTGGCCCATCCTACAAAGCTTTTTTAATCATATTCACGGCGGCAATTCTGCCTCACCCCGATGGTATGAACAGCAGGATCTGCAATCCCTGATAGCTCTTTTGAAGGATCTAGATGAAGCGCTTGCAACTTTGCTCAAAAATGATTTCATGGAAGAGGTCTCATTGTTTCTCATCATGTTCCTACGTGCTTTAAAGCCGCTTTGGGATATACAGCAGAAGCCGACCTCCATGGAACAATTGCTCCGTAAACCACATCAGGCAGAACGTATTATGGAATGGCTGCAGTTGCATTACAAGGAACCTTTGCGGCTCGATCAAATGAGCAAGGATCTACATCTTTCGCCCCATCATTTATCCCACTTGTTCAAGGAATGTACAGGCAGCAGTATTTCCGATTATTTAACGGTCAAAAGAATGCAGGAAGCCGTTCATCTTCTGACTTCAAGCAAATACACGGTTTCGCACATCGCCGAGGAAGTGGGGATTACAAATTGCTCTCATTTTTGCAAATTATTCAAAACCCATTTCGGCACAACACCTAATCAATTTCGGAAGCAATGGCATATGCATCATTGAGTTGTAGCACCTCCCATCCACCGCATTCCTTGATAACATCATATCAAGTTGGTTCGGAAGCAAGTATTCGCATCTTGTGCAAAAATGCCGCTACTTTGCGATTTACACCTAATTGTAAGTTGATTTCAAGTAGTGGAAATCTAGCACTTTACATTTACTGGATTCCGGAGCACAATAATGAGTGAGCGCTCACTCATTATTGTTATAGAGAGCACTCTGTAACACCATTTTGTATCCCAGACTATTCAGAATCGAGGAGATGAATATGGGTTCGGAAGTTCCAGTCATTTCAGTGAGCCATGTTAGTAAAGCCTTTGGAAACAAACAGGTGCTCGAGGATATTTCGCTTCAAGTGGTGGGCGCGGAAACCTTCGGCATACTAGGGCCCTCTGGCTCTGGAAAAACAACGCTAGTAAAGCTGCTTACAGGTATCGATGAAGTGACCTCAGGTGAGGTAAAGGTGCTTGGTGTCACCATGCCTAAGTTATCCATGTTGCAGCAAATTGGATACATGGCTCAATCCGATGCCCTATATACGGAACTCAGCGCAAAAGAAAATCTGGAGTTCTTCGCTGCGCTATATGGACTAAAAGGTGCGGAGCGCGGCAAACGCATCAAAGCTGTTATGGAACTAGTAGATCTTCAGGAGCATCTGCGCAAAAGAGTAGATCAATACTCTGGCGGAATGAAACGCCGCCTATCCTTGGCAATTGCGCTGCTCCATGAGCCTCCGCTACTTCTTCTTGATGAACCAACAGTTGGTATCGATCCTGTGCTCCGACTATCCATCTGGAAAGAACTAAAAGCGCTGAACGGGAAAGGTACCACGATTGTACTCACTACGCATGTCATGGATGAAGCTGAGAAATGTGATCGACTCGGAATGATCCGTGATGGCAAGCTGCTTGCCGCCGACACACCTGCCGGACTGCTTGAAGCCACTGGCTCAGCTTCTATTGAAGAAGCCTTTCTATATTATGGAGGTGTTCGTTCATGAGAATCCGGGCGATCACCTTACGAATTTTGCGACAATTTATTCATGATAAAAGAACGATGGCATTAATGTTCATTGCACCGCTCCTCGTTCTAAGTTTAATGAGCTTGGTATTCAACGGGGATGCCTATGAGCCAAAAATCGGAGTATCCGGTGTGCCACTAAATATCTCAGCTGCGATAAAAGAAGAAAATACCACAATTAAAGAGTATGCCAGCGAAGAGCTAGGGAAAAGTGCTCTAGTAGAAGGAAAGATTGACGCTTTGATCACTTTGGACGGAAACGTTGGGAATTCAGGAGTCATCCCTCAAGTGTTGTTAGAAGGTAGCAACCCTACAGCCAACAAGGCGGTAATTATGACGCTTCAAAAGCTTTCTCAGAAGCTTCTTCCAAGTACAAAGGAACAGCTGCAATTACAGCCCCAGATCAGCTACTTATACGGTTCTGAGAATATGAAGACGATTGACCGCTTCGGTCCGATTATGATTGGCGTATTTGTTTTCTTTTTCGTATTCCTGATTGCCGGTGTTTCTTTCCTGCGAGAGCGGACTACAGGCACCCTTGAACGTTTACTTTCTACTCCTTTAAAAAGATGGGAGATTGTACTCGGGTATGTATGTGGCTTCGGCATTTTTACCGTATTCCAAGCGCTGTTGATCTCGTGGTTTTCCATTCAGATTCTTGGCATTATGATGACAGGAAGCTTTGGTTACGTAATGTTGATCACCTTACTCCTGTCGATGACTGCACTGACGCTGGGCACGCTATTATCTGCTTTTGCAGCCAACGAGCTACAGATGATTCAGTTCATCCCGCTTATTATCGTGCCACAAGTTTTCCTCAGCGGACTGTTCCCACTCGACACCCTACCGCTGTGGCTACAGCGCATCGGCTACGCAACCCCAATTTATTATGGATCAGAAGCGCTTATGAACATCATGATCCGTGGAAAAGGATGGAATTCCATCGCTCTGGATGTCTACGTGCTGATCGGATTCTCACTATTATTCATGGTGCTGAATGTATTGGCACTGCGCAAACACCGGAGAATGTAGCCTCACTAAGAACTTTCATCGGTTGAACGGAATGAACCAAGTTTGGAGGATAATTGTAATGAAGGAACACGATTCTGCGGAACAAAATATAGAAGAGCAGTGGATTGAAGAGCTGCTGGCCATAAGTGAAGACGATAAACTGACACCTAAGCAGATCTCCATTTTGCATGCGGCGATTGAGGTGTTCTCCGAAAAAGGATACGCTGCTGCTGCGACTAGTGAAATTGCTCAAAAGGCAGGCGTAGCAGAGGGAACGATTTTCCGATATTACAAAACCAAAAAAGATTTACTGCTGTCCATCATTGGCCCCACCATGAGTCGTATGCTCGCTCCTTTTGTACTGCGGAATTTCAACGGGGTACTCGATGTTCCCTATGACAGTTTCGAAGAATTCCTACGGACGTTTATCGTCAATCGTCTAGAGTTCGCCCGTAGGAATTTTAAAATTCTAAAGATTCTGATACAGGAAATTCCTTTCCAACCGGTGCTCAGAGAACAGTTCGCAGAAAATATTCTAGGCAAGGTGCTGGAGCGCGTCATCGAAATTGTTGAGCACTTCAAGGCAAAAGGTGAAGTCATTGAATTACCCACACCCGCTATTCTACGCTTCACTATTTCATCCGTTGTAGGATATGTGCTTAATCGCCTGCTGCTGCAGCCGGAGAAGGACTGGAACGACGAGGAAGAGATTAACCTAACGATCCGTTTAATAATGCACGGGATTAGTGGAGTAGCAGCCCCTATTTGATGCGCACGCCCGTTCTGTTATCATAAGGACTATATAATGTCGGACTTTTGGAAGAACATGTTACGAGGAAGGAATTATGTTATGGGCTTTAGTGTGAAAGAACGGGTAATTAAGTTGCTGTGCGGCAAGTCTATTTTTGAAAAAGGATTGGCTTATTACCAGTCTGGAAGCGTCGATATCATTGATATTGACGAACGTAATGAATCCATCCCAGATCTGCCCCGATCTCGTTATGAAGCGCTCGTTCAAGGGGGCATTGGCTACGAAGTCACTGTAGTCATCGATATCGACGGTGATGTCACGGCAGAGTGTACTTGTCCCGCTTACTCGCATGGAGGGCCTTTCTGCAAACATATCGCAGCTGTACTGATCTGCATTGATGCCCTTGAAACTGCTGGTGAACGGCCAGATTATACTGGAACTTCTCACCTATCTGCTATTGAAGATACTGGAGTCTTAACCCCACGTAATGTTACGGATTCTACGCGAGACATGGGAGGAAGGTCCAGAGACCAGCATCTTGTGAGCAACCTGCTAGGCATGTTCAGTAACCATAAGTCGCGTCCGAGCGGTACTGGAGCTTTTGTGGATAATAGAACTCTGCTAAATGTAGAATTCATCTGCAAGCCATTCAATTACAGCTATAGCACTACCATGCTGGGTATAGAAATAAAAGTCGGCTTAAAACATATATATATCGTTCATAAAATAAGAGGTTTTCTGGAACGTGTACACCGTGGAGAAACCTTCGAATTCTCGAAGCATTTCGTCTATGACCCTGCCATTCACAGCTTTCGGAAGGAAGATAACATCGTTCTTCAGAAGCTAATTGAAATTGTCTTAAATGAAAAAATGTATCGCGATAACATCACTAACTACTCTCCATATGGTGGGAACCTGGGGGGAGATCGCTTGCTGGCTATCCCTCCTTTTTTCTGGGAGACGCTTCAGCCCGCACTTTCAGAGGTTTCGTCGGTATATCTGCAACAAGAAGAGGTATTGTACGAAGGCATTCATATGTCTAATGAAGCTCCCCCCCTTAGCTTTGCGTTCGAGCAAGCCGAAGGTGAAGGATACCATCTGGATATTCAAGGACTGGAGCAAATCTCAGTTCTGGAAGACTACGGACTCGTGCTGTCTGAAGGTAAGCTGTTGAAGCTAACTGCTCAGGAATGCATACGCCTATCTGAGATGAAAAAAATGCTGGAATCCTCTCGTCGAGATGGCATCGATATTGCCCCCGAACAAATGGAGCCTTTTATGGACAAGGTTATTCCTGGCCTGAAAAAACTGGGAAACGTGCATATCGCCGACTCTATCGCTGATCGAATTGTGCAACACAAGCTTATAGCGAGGCTCTATCTGGACCGTGTGCGAGATCGACTGCTCGCCGGGCTAGAGTTTCAGTATGGTAACATTATCATCAATCCTTTGGATGAAAAAGCCCATGTTCGCGGTACGGACTTGATTCTTATACGCGACGGTGAAGGAGAGGCCCGAATTCTGGAGCTGATGGAGCATGAATCCTTCGCCAAAACCGAAGGCGGGTATATTATGACGGATGAGGACGGTGAGTACGATTTTTTATACCACACGATTCCGTTGCTTGAGCCACTACTAACGGTCTATGCGACCACCGCTGTTAAAGAAAGACTGTTCACGGGAACCACGCCACCTAAGGTAAGCATTAGTTGGAATGAGAAAACCGACTGGCTTGATTTTAAATTCGACATGGGTGGTATTCCCGAAACTGAGATTGTGATGGTCTTAAAATCACTTCAGGATAAACGTAAATACTACCGCTTGCCCGAAGGGGCACTGCTACCGCTGGAGAGCGAGGAGCTCCAAGAAATCATCACCTTTATGAACGAGATGGGCATTCGAGAAGGTGAGATTAAAGGTGTGCAATTCTCTTTACCAGTCGTTCGTGGGTTACACTTAACCTCTGCTGATTCTCAAAGTGACTCAGTCAAGCTGAGCAGATCCTTTAAAAGGTTACTTGCGAATATGCACAATCCTGAGAACCTTGATTTCCCTATACCAGAGAGTCTGGCTCCCGTGCTCCGGGATTATCAGCAGTATGGATTTCAGTGGCTGAAGACGCTTGCCCATTACCGTTTCGGGGGGATTTTAGCGGATGATATGGGTCTTGGCAAAACGCTGCAGAGTATCGCTTTTCTGCTCTCCGAGCTTCCGGATATTCGACAGAGTGGTCTGCCCGCTCTTATTGTCGCTCCTGCCTCTCTCACCTACAACTGGCATAATGAGCTTAAAAAGTTCACGCCTGAGATTAAGGCTGTTATTGCAGATGGAAACATAACGGAACGCGGTCGAATTTTAAAAAATGCAGCGAAGGCGGATGTAATCATCACCTCTTACCCACTGCTTCGCAGAGATGTTCAGTTGTATGCTAAGAAATCTTTTCATACCCTGATTCTCGATGAAGCGCAAACCATAAAGAACCATACTACTCAAACCGCCCAAGCTGTAATGGCTCTTCAGGCAAGGCATCGTTTTGCACTTACTGGAACTCCTGTTGAGAATGCGCTAGAAGATCTTTGGTCCATCTTCGGCACTGTGTTTCCTGGGCTGTTTCCAGGTAAGAAGGCTTTTCACGATTTGCCCAGGGAAACTATCGCTAAACGGGCACGTCCCTTCTTGCTGCGGCGCTTAAAGAGTGATGTATTAAAAGAATTGCCTGAGAAAATCGAATCACTCCAAGCCTGTGAGCTATTCCCTGAGCAGAAGAAGTTATATGTCGCTTATCTCGCCCGTTTGAAAAAGGAGGCGCTTAAGCATTTGACCCAGGATAGTTTCGGTAATAATAATCGGATTAAAATCCTTGCTGGTCTCACTCGTCTGCGCCAGCTATGTTGTCACCCGGCTCTATTTGTGGATGGGTATGAAGGAAGCTCTGCCAAGTTCGAGCAGCTGTTTGAAATCATAGAGGAATGCCGCAGTTCGGGCAAACGTATGCTAGTATTCTCCCAGTTCACAGAAATGCTCGGTTTGATTGGACGTGAACTCGGATATCAAGGTATTCCATATTTTTACCTAGACGGTCAAACGCCTGTGTCTCAGCGGGTAGATTTATGTAATCAATTTAATGAAGGAGAGCGGGATATTTTCCTGATCTCCTTAAAAGCTGGCGGAACCGGACTCAACTTAACAGGGGCAGATACTGTAATTCTATACGATCTATGGTGGAACCCTGCCGTCGAACAGCAAGCAGCGGATCGGGCTCACCGAATCGGACAGAAAAAAGTAGTTCAAGTCATTCGGCTCGTCACCCAAGGTACGGTGGAAGACAAAATGTATGAGCTGCAACAGAAGAAAAGGAACTTGATCGATGAGGTAATTCAGCCAGGTCAGGAAGGGTTGTCTACCCTTACCGAACAAGACATCCGAGAAATTCTGATGATTTAAATAAAGGGATATCCTCTAGCCATACGGCTTTTGGGATATCCCTATTTCTGTATTCATCATTATACGATGGTAACTCCTGCACTACCGTACCCGGCAATCGTTGTCGCAACGTCGACTCCATCTATGACTGATGCACTAAAGACTAATAATAAGCGTTCTCCAAGAGTCACAGGGATACTCAAACCTGTGGTTGTTCCCGAGCTAATCGTACCAAGAGCAAGTATTCCTTGTAGGGAAGGACTTAATGTTACTACAGCCCCAGGTACTGCTGTAAAGATATTATTAGGTGTAGAAGAACTAAATAAACTAGCTGTTATTGATAATGTAGAACCCAATAAACTAAGTGCAGTTGTAGTGCTGAAATAGGCCGCTAAAGAGGTAATCGTTCCGGTGCGTGGAACGGAGAATGCAAAGTTCAACAAGGTTCCAGCCGCACCTGTAAGATCTATCGTACCGCCAGTAACACTTATATTGGTTGCACTGCTTCCGAATCCTATGATACTCGAAGTATTCAATAAGCCTCCCAATACAGTTGTCATGGCTACAGGAAGGCCCGAAGCATAAGGAATGATTGCACCTGAACCAGCAGGCCCGGTCGCTCCGGTTACGCCTGCACTTCCCGTCGCTCCAGTTGCTCCGGTGGCTCCTGAATAACCTATATTTTCACCATACAATTCAGAGTAGACTAGCCGATGAGCAGTCACTAATTGGCCTGTGCTGCTTTTCCCCCAAACTGAGACTTGAATTGGATCGTCTAATACAATAGGTGTTGTGAATACAAATTCGAATGAATCAAAATTCGCATAATAATCTTTCGTTAATACTTCATTAGGTCCCACAGTATAAAGCTCACTAATATAGAGTGTTCTTGTACCGTTCATATAATATCCTTCGACTTGAATCAACGACACAGTGACATCACTCTGATTAACAAGTTTAATAGTAACAAGCTGAGTGGGTCTTTCACCGCTTACCAGATTGTTTTCTATAGGTCCAGTAGATAAATAACTCAAGTTCTCAACTCCTATTATTTTAAAATAGATTGCCTACAACAAGATTGTCATGCAAAAAAATTCTGAAGCCTATTATATTTTTAAAAGTAAAATTTACGGCTCTTAATAGTAATATTCTTATCCCGTATTAATGTGTGGACATCCAACAAAAGCTACTGCTACACATATTGAATATTTTAAAAGGATCTGGAAATATATTAATATTCATAGATGTAAATCTCAGGAGCAGTACTCCGTTCTGCCCACAACTTGTCCCGTTAACAAAAAAGAGGATAGCTCAGGAAGCCATCTTACGGCTACTGAGCATCCTCTTTTTTCACAATCAAACTCAGAGATAAATTTACGTCAATTCATGAACAGACCAAACTATACCCGAAGTATTGGCACCGCCCAGATTCAAAGGAACCGTCAAGCCATTAGAAACATAGAACAAGCCGATAACATCACCTGCTGTTAGTGCAAATTCTCCAGCCAGCGTTACAGTCCCATTTCCCAAAATTGCTCTCAAAGTTAGAACAAGCGCAACATTCACATCCAACACAGGAAATAATCCACTTACCAGATTTGTTGAAGTAGGAGAAGTTCTTTGAACTACAAAAGCTGGATTGATCCCACTGCCAAGACTAATTGAGATTGAGGCAGTTGTGGAATAGTTAATGGTCGCTTCAATAGAATATCTCCCCGTTGTCGGAACTGTGTAATTTCCCGTAACTGGGTTAAAGGAAGGATCAGTATAGAAAGGAGAAGCCACAGACCATCCCGTCAGTTGGGAAGAAGTAGAAACTGACAAAGATGACAGGAACGCAGAGAATCCCTCAGCTTGAATGTTCGGACCTGTTGCTCCTGTCGCTCCTGTTGCTCCGGTCACTCCGTCTGCTCCCGTTGCTCCTGTTGCTCCGGTCACTCCGTCTGCTCCCGTTGCTCCTGTCACTCCAGCTACTCCCGTCGCTCCTGTCACCCCGTCTGCTCCTGTTGCTCCCGTTACTCCTGTCGCACCAGTCACTCCAGCTGCTCCCGTCGCTCCTGTCACCCCGTCGGCTCCTGTTGCTCCCGTTACTCCTGTCGCACCAGTCACTCCAGCTGCTCCCGTCGCTCCTGTCACTCCGTCTGCTCCTGTTGCTCCTGTTGCTCCTGTCGCACCAGTCACTCCAGCTGCTCCCGTCGCTCCTGTCACTCCGTCTGCTCCTGTTGCTCCTGTCGCACCAGTCACTCCAGCTGCTCCCGTCGCTCCTGTCACTCCGGTTGCTCCCGTTGCACCAGTTACTCCAGCCGCTCCCGTCGCACCAGTCACTCCGTCCGCTCCCGTTGCTCCAGTCACTCCAGTAGCTCCCGTTACTCCTGTCGCTCCAGTCACTCCTTCGGCTCCTGTTGCTCCTGTCACTCCAGCTGCTCCCGTTGCTCCTTTCACTCCAGCTGCTCCCGTCGCTCCTGTCACTCCAGCTGCTCCCGTAGCTCCTGTCACTCCGTCGGTTCCCGTCGCACCTGTCACTCCAGCTGTTCCCGTTGCCCCTGTCACTCCAGCTGCTCCCGTTGCTCCTGTCACTCCAGTTGTTCCCGTCGCTCCTGTCACTCCGTCTGCTCCCGTTGCTCCTGTTGCTCCTGTCGCACCAGTCACTCCAGCTGCTCCCGTTGCTCCGGTCACTCCGTCTGCTCCCGTTGCTCCTGTTGCTCCTGTCGCACCAGTCACTCCAGCTGCTCCCGTCGCTCCTGTCACTCCGGTTGCTCCCGTTGCACCAGTTACTCCAGCCGCTCCCGTCGCACCAGTCACTCCAGCTGCTCCCGTCGCTCCCGTTGCTCCAGTCACTCCGTCCGCTCCTGTCACTCCGTCGGCCCCTGTTGCTCCTGTCGCTCCATCCGCACCCGTCGCACCAGTCACTCCAGCTGCTCCCGTCGCTCCGGTCACTCCGTCGGCCCCTGTTGCTCCGGTCACTCCATCCGCACCCGTTGCACCTGTTGCTCCAGTCACTCCGTCAGCTCCCGTTGCTCCGGTCACTCCAGTAGCTCCCGTTGCTCCAGTCACTCCGTCCGCTCCCGTTGCTCCGGTCACTCCAGTAGCTCCGTCGGCTCCCGTTGTACCAGTCACTCCGTCGGCCCCTGTTGCTCCTGTCACTCCGTCGGCCCCTGTTGCTCCTGTCGCACCAGTCACTCCAGCCGCTCCCGTCGCCCCGGTCACTCCGTCTGCTCCCGTCGCTCCTGTCACTCCAGCTGCTCCTGTTGCACCAGTAACTCCATCGGCTCCCGTTGCTCCAGTCGCACCATCGGCTCCTGTTGCCCCAGTCACCCCATCTGCTCCCGTTGCTCCAGTCGCACCATCGGCTCCTGTTGCCCCAGTCACCCCATCTGCTCCCGTTGCTCCTGTCACTCCTGTCACTCCAGCTGCTCCTGTTGCACCAGTAACTCCATCGGCTCCCGTTGCTCCAGTCGCACCAGTCACTCCGTCGGCTCCTGTTGCTCCTGTTGCTCCTGTCGCTCCATCCGCACCCGTTGCTCCAGTCACTCCGTCGGCCCCTGTTGCTCCTGTCGCCCCGGTCACTCCGTCAGCTCCCGTTGCTCCGGTCACTCCAGTAGCTCCCGTTACTCCTGTCGCTCCAGTCACTCCGTCGGGCCCTGTTGCTCCAGTCGCTCCATCCGCACCCGTCGCACCAGTCACTCCAGCTGCTCCCGTCGCTCCGGTCACTCCGTCGGCCCCTGTTGCTCCTGTTGCTCCTGTTGCTCCAGTCGCTCCATCCGCACCCGTTGCACCTGTCGCTCCGTCGGCTCCCGTTACTCCAGTCGCTCCGTCGGCTCCCGTTACTCCAGTCACTCCATCGGCTCCCGTTGCTCCAGTCACTCCGTCTGCTCCCGTTGCTCCAGTTACTCCGTCTGCTCCCGTTGCTCCTGTCACTCCAGTCGCTCCCGTTACTCCTGTCGCTCCATCCGCACCCGTTGCACCTGTCGCTCCAGTCGCTCCTGTCACTCCGTCGGCCCCTGTTACTCCTGTCGCACCAGTCACTCCAGCTGCTCCCGTCGCTCCGGTCACTCCGTCTGCTCCTGTTGCTCCTGTCGCACCAGTCACTCCAGCTGCTCCCGTCGCTCCAGTCACCCCGTCGGCTCCTGTTGCTCCCGTTACTCCTGTCGCACCAGTCACTCCAGCTGCTCCCGTCGCTCCAGTCACCCCGTCGGCTCCTGTTGTTCCTGTTACTCCTGTCGCACCAGTCACTCCAGCTGCCCCCGTCGCTCCTGTCACCCCGTCGGCTCCTGTTGCTCCCGTTACTCCTGTCGCACCAGTCACTCCAGCTGCTCCCGTCGCTCCGGTCACTCCGTCTGCTCCTGTTGCTCCTGTTGCTCCCGTTACTCCTGTCGCACCAGTCACTCCAGCTGCTCCTGTCACTCCGTCGGCTCCTGTTGCTCCTGTCGCACCAGTCACTCCAGCTGCTCCCGTTGCTCCGGTCACTCCAGTCGCTCCCGTTACTCCTGTCGCTCCTGTCACTCCGTCGGCCCCTGTTGCCCCGGTCACTCCGTCTGCTCCCGTCGCTCCGGTCACTCCTGTCGCTCCAGTCACTCCGTCGGCCCCTGTTGCCCCGGTCACTCCGTCGGCTCCCGTCGCTCCAGTCACTCCAGCTACTCCCGTCGCTCCGGTCACTCCTGTCGCTCCAGTCACTCCGTCGGCCCCTGTTGCCCCGGTCACTCCGTCGGCTCCCGTTGCTCCTGTTGCTCCTGTTGCTCCAGTCGCTCCATCCGCACCCGTTGCACCTGTCGCTCCTGTTGCTCCAGTCGTTCCATCCGCACCCGTTGCTCCAGTCACTCCGTCGGCCCCTGTTGCTCCTGTCGCCCCGTCGGCTCCTGTTGCTCCTGTTGCTCCAGTCGCTCCATCGGCTCCCGTTGCTCCTGTCACTCCGTTGGCTCCTGTTGCTCCTGTCGCACCAGTCACTCCAGCCGCTCCCGTCGCCCCGGTTACTCCGTCGGCTCCCGTTGCTCCTGTCACTCCGTCGGCTCCCGTTGCTCCTGTTGCTCCAGTAGCTCCATCCACACCCGTTGCACCTGTCGCTCCATCGGCTCCCGTTGCTCCTGTTGCACCTGTTGCTCCAGTCACTCCGTCCGCTCCCGTTGCTCCGGTCACTCCAGTAGCTCCCGTTACTCCTGTCGCTCCAGTAGCTCCGTCGGCTCCCGTTGCACCAGTCACTCCGTCGGCCCCTGTTGCTCCAGTCGCTCCAGTCGCTCCATCTGCTCCAGTCGCTCCATCCGCACCCGTTGCACCTGTCGCTCCAGTCGCTCCGTCGGCTCCCGTTACTCCAGTCGCTCCAGTCACTCCAGCTACTCCCGTTGCTCCGATCACTCCAGTAGCTCCCGTTGCTCCAGTCACTCCGTCAGCTCCCGTTGCTCCGGTCACTCCAGTAGCTCCCGTTACTCCTGTCGCTCCAGTCACTCCGTCGGCCCCTGTTGCTCCGGTCACTCCGTCTGCTCCCGTTGCTCCTGTTGCTCCTGTCGCTCCGGTCACTCCGTCTGCTCCCGTCGCTCCAGTCACCCCAGCTACTCCCGTCGCTCCGGTCACTCCTGTCGCTCCAGTCACTCCGTCGGCCCCTGTTGCCCCGGTCACTCCGTCGGCTCCCGTTGCTCCTGTTGCTCCAGTAGCTCCATCCGCACCCGTTGCTCCAGTCGCTCCATCCGCACCCGTTGCTCCAGTCACTCCGTCGGCCCCTGTTGCTCCTGTCGCCCCGGTCACTCCGTCGGCTCCCGTCGCCCCGGTCACTCCAGCTGCTCCTGTCGCACCAGTCACTCCGTCGGCTCCTGTTGCCCCTGTTGCTCCAGTCGCTCCATCCGCACCCGTCGCACCAGTCACTCCAGCTGCTCCTGTTGCTCCAGTCACTCCATCGGCTCCGGTTGCACCTGTCGCTCCAGTCGCTCCATCCGCTCCCGTTGCACCTGTTGCCCCAGTTACCCCTACCGTTGCTCCTAGTAATTCAGAATGGACTAGTCGATGAGCAGTCACGATTTGACCCACATTATTTTTTCCCCATACTGACACTTGGATAGGATCATCTACCAGGCTTAAAGTCGTAAATATAAATTCAAACGCATCAAAGTCCGCATAATAATCTTTTGTTATAGCTTGCTCAGGCATAACGTTAACAAGCTCACTAACATATAAAGTTCTTGTCCCATCCATATAATATCCTTGAACGAGAACCGTAGAAGAAATAACATCGCTTCGGTTATCGATTTTGATCGTAACATGTTGAGTAGGTCGTATACCTCCCACCATGGTATTATCTATCGGCCCGGTAGATAAATAGCTCAATTCTCAACACTCCTTTAGATTATTCCTACATATTTTTCCCACGCTACTATACGATGAGGTTCTACTATTTCCCCCGAAACCTGTTTTCCCCAGACTGAGATCCCTATCTCTGCTTCAACTTCTTCTAATGTTGTAAACTCAAATTCAAATGCATCTAAATCAGCAAAATAATTCATAGTTATAACTTGGTTAGGTGCGAGACTTACCATTTCATTCACATACATCGTTCTTGATCCATTTAGTAAGAAGCCTTGAATGACGAGATTATATGGATTAAGAGAATCACGATTAACTGCTTTTACCGTTACCATTTGCGTCTGTCTGATCCCCAGAATTGGACTATTATCTATAGGTCCAGTTGAAAATAAAGCCATCTTTATTCACTCCTCCCTTCTACCAGCAGCTTAAAAGATTAAAAACTATAACACTAGTAACATGGTTCATAATTAATAGCTCTATATAGTAATATTCTATATTTAAGGTTAATGTGTGGACATTTAAGCAAAGGAATTACTCGAAAAAAAGACAACCTTCTATTCTTTGAATTTGTAATCTACTAATCGGACAATCTAAAACTCAAGCATCTTCTAGACTTTACTAAGTACCACCCTATTGCTTTTTGTGAAATATTCGATATACTGATAAAAATAATTCAAGCATCGATGAGCGGGAGAGTAGTTAACGTGTTCTAGTCCTCAGCGAGCCGGGTAAGTGCAAGCCGGTACAGATCACCTAATGAAGCGCACCTGTGAGATGGACTTCTGAACCCAAGTAGGAAGCCCCGGCTAAAGACCGTTATCCTGTAAGGTGGCTAAACATCTGTTTAGCAACGAGAGTGGTACCGCGAGCGCTAAAGCCCTCGTCTCTTTTGAGACGAGGGCTTTTTTGTATTTTCAAAGGAGGGTATAAAATGTTAAGTCAAATCATCAAAAACAGCATTGAGCAAAGTGTAAAAAAAGTATTCCACACCCTAGAAATTCCCTACCCAAACGATATTGCTATTCTGATCGAACAGCCAGCTAATCTAGAGCATGGGGATTATTCCTGCAATATTGCTATGCAGCTAGCCAAAGTCCTGCGCAAATCTCCCCTCGTCATAGCAGAGTTAGTAAAAGCAGAAATCAAATTACAAGAGAAATACACAGGTCTTTTACAAAAAGTGGAGGTAGCCGCTCCCGGATTTATTAATCTGTACATGGATTGGAAGACATGGGCTAAACATTCCTTCAATCTGCCAGACAGCACGGGGGAAAAGGTCATTATCGAGCACACCTCAATCAATCCAAACAAAGCTGCTCATGTAGGTCACCTGAGAAATGCTTGCATCGGCGATGCGTTGGTCAGAATCATGAAAAGAACCGGACATAACGTAGAGGTCCATAACTACGTGGATGATCTGGGCAACCAGCTGGCAGATACAGTCGTTGGTTTATTGAATGTACCTTTGGAAGGGGATCATCAACGTTTCGGCG
This sequence comes from Paenibacillus pseudetheri, assembly GCF_924513355.1. Lineage (NCBI taxonomy): Bacteria > Bacillati > Bacillota > Bacilli > Caryophanales > Paenibacillaceae > Paenibacillus > Paenibacillus pseudetheri. The sequence goes on along the minus strand of NZ_CAKMAB010000023.1, from coordinate 60,691 downwards.
ATTATTGTTGGGATCTATATGCCAAAGTGAACAAAGAATATGCACGGAATCCAGAGATGACTCACAAGCGCACGGATATGCTGCATGCCCTTGAACAGGGTGACGGTAATGAGGCGTGGCTGGGCAACCTAGTCGCTGAACGGATTGTGAGAGAACATGTAGCGGAAATGAAGCGTTTCGGTATTCACTATGACCTGCTGGTATGGGAGAGCAATATTTTAAAAGAGGGATTCTGGACAGCCGCATCTGAGCTATTGAAGCAAACGGCAGTTTTTGTACAGGAGACTGGAGGCAAACTTGCGGGCTGCTGGGTGCTAAAGCAAGGGACAGAGGTTAACAATGGAGTGGATTCCGAGGATCATCAGATGGATAAGGTGCTTGTGCGTTCGAATGGGATTTTGACGTACACAGCCAAAGACATTGCTTATCATCTCTGGAAATTCGGTCTACTAACCAAAGATTTCACCTACAGTGAATTCTCGTCTGGTTTATGGACCACAGGATTAACTGGAACCCATGAGCCTTATGGACATGCCGACCGTGTTATCAACGTGATCGATTATAGACAGGAATATCCGCAACAAATGGTTAAGCAGGCTTTAGGAGCACTAGGATATAACGATCAGGCTGAGAAGCTCCATCATGTAAGTTATGGCGTTGTTTCTCTTAGTCCGGCCTCTGCTACTGAGCTGGGGATAGATGTTTCAGAAGGAAAATCTTCTTATGCCATGTCCGGGCGCCAAGGAATCGGCGTTAAGGTGAGCGATTTAGTAAAGCTTATGGAACAGAACATAGAACATTCGCGCTCCGATAAAGAGGGTCTTTCCAGCCACATCATTGCAGCTGCTGCTATTCGTTATTATCTGCTGCGGTTTAACCTGGGAACGGAAATCGTGTTTGATTTCAAACAGGCTACCGAAATATCCGGTAATACCGGGGTTTATCTGATGTACACCTATGCCCGTGCTAGCAGTGTTTTGGGCAAGTCTACGATCCCATTCAGCACAGATGGCTCAGAACTTCAATTCCCCATCGAAATGGAAAAAGCAGAGCTCGCTTTGCTGAGACAGCTTAGCGTCTGGCAGGAGACATTATATTCTGCCAGCATAGAATTAACGCCGAATATACTCTGCACGTATGCGCATACGTTAGCCACGCTCTTCAATAACTTCTATTCTATATGTCCGATTTTAAAAGGTGAGGAGGCTAGCATCGCCTTTCGCCTCTGGCTCACATCGAGATTTAAGGATGTCTTAGGGGATGTACTTGAAGTGCTTGGGTTACCAACACCGAGCCGTATGTAGAAGGTGTAAAAAAAAGGGCAATCTCCACGCTTATCGCGGAGATTGCCCTTCAAATATTGTCTTACTTATAAATGTCTATCACATTTCCAGCTTCTACACAGAGACGATCAAAGTCCTCACGTTTGATACGGACACCGCCATTACGGTAGCGATTAAGCGTACCTTCGGCTTGCACTTCCGTACCGTTAACGGTAATCCGACTGTTATCAGAGCCCGTAAGGTGATAAATAAAGTCTACCTTATTGCCTGCATATTCAAAGCTAAAGTGCATTCCGTCCAGCGACTCCGGCAGAATTGGGTCGATGATTAAATCTCCGCCTTCCGTACGGATCCCCAGTGCATTCGAAATTAACTGGTTCATATAGATCCCAGGGCCGCTTGAATAAATTCTCCAGCCACCTTTGACCGCTACGTCACCATTACGCAGTTTATCGAAATTCTCCTGCGCCTCATAACGGGTGTTAAATTTACCATCCGAGCTACTGAAATAAGAGTTAGCTTGACGTAGTTCAGCGTTTGGAACCACGTCACGGATTCCGATCGGATTGATCGCCGCTAGGCCATTCCAGACCTGATCGGTTTTCCCTAGCTTAGCCATAGCTTCTACATAACGGATGTGTGCGTGTACATATTGAAGTCCAATTTCCCGACCAAAGTTAGAAGCTTGCTCCGCACGTTTGAAATGACTGCTAACGCCGCCAACGTATTGTGCTGGACGGTTCATCAGACGAACGCCATCTGGACAGAACAGTTTATCCTGGATTACCTCATAGTGCGCTTCGGCTTGTTCTGGTGTGAGCAGCTCACTGATCATACTGCGCGTCATTGGCAGCAGACGGTATTGGATCCCTGTTTCCGTATCGCTTGGATGTACCATAAGCTTCACTTGCTCTGGGTCCTCCATATACAAGAAGCCTGGGATTACCTCAGATTGAAGCATATGTGTGTTGAAATCCTCACGGATTCCCTCCACCATCGCTTTCAGCTCTTCCGAACCTGCTGGATCAACTTTATGAAGCACTTCTGAGAACTGATTCAATGTCTGATAGGTAAGTGCCACTGTCCAGCTACTAACCATGTACTGCTTCAGCTGTGGATTTGCCGGTTGGAGTGTATCATCCCAATCTCCATCACCGTAAGAAGACAAATGCGTGTCATGCAGGAAGTGATTCTTAATATAAGCAACTTCCTTCCGTGCATGATCCAGCAGCGTCGCTTTTTCCTCTGTAAAATCAAAGCTATGCTTACGAGTGTACGGCACAGTCGCTTCCAAAATACTGTAATCTTGCGTTACCGCCAAATAGTCTCCAAGCACTTTGAGTGGCCATACAATAATATCCCCGTGGCTCTCCTCTTGCTGAATCTTCGTATATTTATCAAACATGAACCACTGTGGCCAGTTACCGTCATCTTCATATTGATGAGCATACAGGGTCAGTAATATTTCACGAACCTGTTCGTATTTTTGCGTAGCCATGAAGTATTCCACTGGTCCCTGACACACGTCACGGGTTCCCCAAGCAGCACCGCCATATTGTTCCAGACCATGCGGAACGGAATAATGAACGAGCATATTATGTGTATACCACCAAGCTAGAGCATTTACCTTAAACAACTCACCTTCAGACCCATCACCTAACGTCAAACGGAAACCATTCATCACCCCGCTATAGAACTCGCGGTATACGGAAATCTCCTCTTCAGCTGTACGGCTGCTCGATTGAATCTCCTTGCCATCCAGAAGACCTTGAATGTTCAATGTCCACTCACTGCTTTCCGACAGTTCCAGAACAGCTAGCGGTGCATTAGTAGGCTCAGCATGAGAGACAAGTCTATCTTCATTTTGAAGAGTGAAATCCGCTCCCTGTACTTGGAATTTATACTGCAGATCAGGATATTCTCCTGCACTTAGTGTGCTTCTATCAGCCGAGAAGGTTACGATTCCCTCTTCTTGCTTGAATTGATATGGAAGCTCGTATTCGTTAACGTTCATAGTGATTTGATTAGTGACTAAATAACGATAAGCTTTTCCACTTTCCGTACGTACATTCAGGAATATCTCCGGAGAATCTGCCGTAGTGTAGTTCGTAATAATGAAGCATTCGCCATCTGTTCTGTAATACCAACGGGCATAGTTGAAACCTACCTCAAACAGTGAAGGCATGGTTAGCAAACGATATTTGCCATTCCACTGCACATAAATGCGTTGTCCCGAAGCTTTTGGAATGTTAAGCGCATTTCTAGGGTTGGACATAAGTTTGTTGAAGTTAGTATTTCCAATTACTACTTGGGAGTTAAAAATTCCGTACATGTAGGAAGTCGTAGTGATTACCTTATCGTTAAGTCGGGCATTATCCCCACTCATTAGAATATGACCATGAGGTCGCTCTACCTTAAGTTCCTTCTCTTTCAATACAACATGCTCATAATTTTCCGTGAAGAAAGACAGAAGCTGGTCTCCCTCTTTTTCCTCTTGATAGCGAACCGGGAACAAGGCTTCGATCTCTTCACCCGTTAGAGAATTTGCGGATAGCGGTGCTCCAAGCTCTTTCGTAAGGAAAGATCGCTCGAGCGTTGCTTCAGCTACTAAAGGCAACTCTTTTACCGTTTCCCAAGCCGCAGCAACATCCTTCGTGAATTCTAACGAGGTAATCGCTTCTGGATGATCTTGCTTGAACAATCCATAAAATACAAATTGGGCTTCCCCGCTCAGCTTCACCCGCTCCGATTGCAACGCAGTATAAGCGAATTCATATTGATAGATTTCATTACTTAATTGTTCACGACTCAGGCTTTCTGGTTGATTGGTCTCTTTATAAGACAATCCGAAGAATTGGAAACCATCTGTTGAGAAGCTTGCTGCCTTAGTGATTGCACCCTGTTGTAGATATGGAAATTTGCCACCTTGCGGTTGATTCTGTCTGGAGCATACGACATATCCCTTTGACTGATCCGCGAATACGGCATGATCAATATACTGTGACAGGTAGGCTTCATTACTGCGAACAGCACCGATATCGGCAATACCCACATCTTGTCCATACACGAGATCCACATCTGCATCTTGCCCTGTAAGCTTCACGTCCCAGAACCAAGCACCTTGAGCCGTCGGAGTAAAAATAACCTGATACTCGATATTTTCCGCAGTACCTTCCCAAACTAAGCGGTTCCCAGCCTTACTTACAGTGCTTGAAGAATGAATGCCCAGCAAAGGAACAGCTTGAATGCTTCCATTACTATGAATACGTAAATATAGATTGGATAAGGAGCCATCCACAATGTTAGGCAACAATTGATTGATCATTGTCCGTTCATGAAGAACTTGGAACAGGTCCCCGCTGTTTGTAAAAATGAATGATAAGTCCCCGGCGTTTAAATGGATGTTAGAATTCATAGTAGTAGTCATATTCTTGTATTTCCTCCATTTCGACAGCTAGTGCCGTTTATATTCTACATATTCTAATGCTAAGCGAAAATCTCGTTCTTTAACCTCTTGGCTATTTGGACCCACAAACAATTTGAATTGTCCAGGATCACTGCTAAAGTTTAAATCGCTATGATAGTAACGAAGCTGTTCTTCCGTAAGCGTAAAGCTCACTTCCTTGCTTTCTCCCGGGGAGAGGCTGATCTTGACGAAGTCTTTCAGTTCCTTCATCGGTCTTACGACTTCTCCTGAAATGTCTCGAATGTAGAGTTGCACTACCTCTTCTCCATGCACATTGCCTGTATTGGTCACCGTAACAGTTACCTTAATAGGCTGATCCTTCGTCATTATTACTCCAGAAAGGATCGGTTCACTGTAGCTAAATGTCGTATAACTAAGACCAAAGCCAAATGGCAGGAACGGCTCATTAGGAATGTCCAGATATTGTGAGACATAACGTTTGTCCGCACCCGGTGCATGTAGAGGACGTCCAGTGTTGAAATGATTGTAATAGACCGGAATTTGCCCAACAGATACAGGGAAAGACATCGTTAATCTTCCGGACGGATTCTCGTCACCATACAGTAGACTGGTAATCGCCGCGCCGCCCTCGCTTCCTGGGAACCAGGCTTCCAGAATAGCATCCGCGTTCTCGATCACACCACTAAGATCCAGTGGACGTCCGTTAAACAACACCACCACAATAGGCTTACCAAGTGTCTTCATGCGCGCTAAAAGCTCACGCTGTGCTTCCGGCAGGCGGATATCTGAACGACTTCCAGCTTCTCCGCTCATCTCCGAATGTTCTCCGAGTGCTAGCACAATCACATCAGCTTCCAGCGCTACCGCCTTCGCCTCCAGCCATTGCTCTTCTGTTAAGCTTTCAATCCCGGAGCCTTCTGCAACAGTAACCTTACCTGCAGCTGCACGAGCTTCGAGGGCTGGAGCAAGACGGCTAGCTTCTTCTGTTGAACCCAACCAGGACCATGGTCCAAGAATATCTCCGTTATTGGCAAACGGCCCGATTAGCGCAATCCGCTGCTCTGTCGCAAGCGGCAGAACCTGATCATTCTTCAGTAGAACGCAGGATTTAACCGCTAATTCTCTCGCTGCTGTCCGGTGAGCATCACAGAAAATTACCTCGCGCTCTTTCTCTATATCTGCCCCACGTAACGGATTCTCAAACAAGCCCAGTCTTTGCTTCAGTTTCAAAATACGAAGTACGGCTTCATCAATGATGCTTTCATCCACTTGTCCATCAGCTACAAGGGCTGGCAATTGGTGCACATAACACTCTGTCATCATCTCGATATCCACGCTAGCTTTGATAGCTTTAAGTGCTGCTTCAGCCTCATCCTCGGCGACACCATGTGGGATCAGTTCCTTCACCGCGCCCCAATCCGAGATCAATACGCCGTCAAAGCCCCATTCCTCACGCAACAGCTGACGAAGCAGCTTAACGTTTCCGCTTATCGGAATCCCATCAATCGTGTTGAACGAAGTCATAACCATTTCTGCACCTTCATCCAGTGCTGCACGATAGGCTGGCAGGTAATATTCCCGTAGCTGACGTTCTGATAAATCGACCGTATTATAATCCCGTCCGCCTTCGGATAGACCATAGGCTGCAAAGTGCTTAACGCAAGCCGCCACACGACTTACATCACCCGTCAACTCATTTCCCTGAAATCCGCGTACAAATGCACGGGCAAACCTACCATTCAAATAAGGATCTTCGCCGGTAGACTCCATCACTCTTCCCCAACGCGGGTCCCGAACAAGGTCCGCCATAGGTGCAAAAGTAACGTGTACACCAGATACTGCCGCTTCTTTAGCAGCAATCTCAGCGCTTAGCTCCGCTCGTTCCATATCCCAAGAGCAACCAATCGCCAGCGGCACCGGAAAAATTGTCTTAAAGCCATGCACGATGTCCGCCATCATCAGCAGTGGAATACCCAATCTATTTTTACGTAAATGAGCTTCTTGGACGGCAATGACTTGCTCTGCGCCCGAAAGTCCAAGTACCGAACCACTGTTCTCAATCATGTGATCCGTAATCCCCATGGATGCCATAGGGCCAGTGATTTGCCCTCCTTCTTCCGCTCCTTCATAGAAATTAGCAGCTAGCTGCTGCAATTGTGCTATTTTCTCTTCAAGCGTCATCTGGTTCAACAGGGACGTCAGTTGCTGGTCTTTCATCTCAAATCCTCCATAATATCTCTTTCTGCAATTGCTCATTGCTCTTAGTTGTACAAGAAATCAAAAGCTGTCTTCAGATGCTCCTCAAAGAATCTCCATTCATGTGTTCCCGGAGTCTCAACATATTGAAATGTATAGGGACTCGCTTGCATATGAGAAGCAAATTCGCGGTTCATCTCTACAAATGGATCTTCCGAACCACAGCAGGTCAGAATTGAAGGCAGCTTACGTTTATCGTCGACCAATTTAGCCGCTAAAGCATACAGGTCTTGATCCGGCTTAACTTGTAAGCGTTTTCCGAAAGTGCCTGCCATCTCCCTCGCCATATCCGAAGACATTTGCGGGTCTTTCAATCTTTTCTGAATATCTGTAACGCCTGATAAGGAAACTACTTTGCTGTAACGCTCAGGATAGGTAAGTGCACATTTTAGTGCTCCATATCCGCCCATCGATAGTCCGGCAACATACGTCTTCTGCGGATCATCATCCAATCTCATCATTCGGCCACAAAGCTCAGGTAGCTCTTGCGTAACATAGTGGAAGTAATCCAGTCCGTACTCCATATCTGTATAATAGCTTCTTCCTACCTGAGGCATTATGACTGTGCAGCCACATTTGTTAGCATACTGCTCAATGGTGGTCAGCCTGTACCATGTACTAGCATTGTCGCCAGCACCATGTAACAGATAGAGCGTTCCTCCGGTGGTGTTGCCCGAATCGACGGGGGAGATGATACTGATGGACGTTGTCATTCTTAAGGTAGGAGAACCAGTCTCAACGGTTAGAAGTGCCATATGTCATCTCCTTACGGAACCTTTTTTAAAATATAAGAAAGTATATGCTTACGCAATAAATTATCCTTATATTTCTCGCTCAAACGCTTACCGTCCTTATAAGGACGCCGAAGGCGTTTATGCTTGTTTATTAATCTTCTTGCAAGATCCCCGCTTAACCAAAACAGACTCGAATACCACATGTTTGTTCTCCGATTGTCCCGAAATCAGGTCAAACAGAATTTCAACACTGGCTTTTGCCATATCCACCCCAGGTTGGCTAATCGTATCCAGCGATGGGTGATAGTATTCTGCCATCTCTATACCGTCAAATCCGATGATCGAAATATCATTTGGAATTGATAGACCCAAAGACAATAGAGCTTTAGCAGCTCCGATAGCAATAGTATCTGATGCGGCAAATACAGCAGTGATGTCTTTTTTCTTATTGAGCAGTCTTTTCGTAGCCGTAAAGCCAGAACTTGGACTGTATTCACAATCCTCTACCAAGGAAGCATCATACTCAATTCCATGATCCTCAAGCGCCTTGATATAACCCATAAGACGACGGTTTCCGGTAGTATGCTGAACCAAAGGAAATCTGGCCAAAAAGCATATGTTCCGGTGCCCGAGTGAGATCAGATAGCTCACAGCTTTATAGGACTCTTGCATATCATCAATGATCACACTGGAGAATACGGCAGGATCAACATCCTTCGTAGTTGTGATGGTAGTCAAAACGAATGGGATCGGCAATTGTTTGAATTTCTCTTCGGAATGGTCATATGTACCACCCATAAAGATTACCCCGTACAAATTCTTCTCCTTCACAAGCTGAAGAGCAGCATTGATCTCATCCACTCCGTCTTCAACATGCTGGATCAAAAGTGGACAGCCGCGCAAATTCACTTGACGCTCTACTTCTTTGATCATGTCTGCAAAAAACGGGTTTGCAATTCCCTTAACCATAAGCGCTATCGTATTAGAACGCGTTTTCTTAAGATTGCTCGCATTTCCATTTGGAATATAATTATGTTCTCTTACAACAGCCATTACTTTAGCTCTGGTTGCATCACTTACGACACCGGAGTTATTAATTACCCTGGAGACCGTGGCGATACCAACGCCTGATAGCCTTGCAATATCCTTGATATTCATAATTCCCCCTGTTTCACCCCTATAATGAGCTCCCGTTCACCTGATAAAATCAACTTAGTGGAAACGCATGAAATGATGGGAAACGTTTCCCATGAGATCATTTTGACTGTTTTCGTATCTAAATCGCTTAATACGTTCATTATGGACAGATATTTTTTAGAAGTCAACCTATGATTTTTGACTAAAAATGATTCGCATCTCAAATTCATTTTAAATTTCAATTGATTTGGCGTAAAATAGTAGTTTTTTTGCTTTCATTGACTTTAAAATAAGAATAGAATACCATCAATTTAGCTATTTAATATCTAGTCAGAGGAAACGTTTCCACTTCATTTTCAATCATTTCGTCTACCAAACTTCTTAATCCCAGCTTGGAATCTAAGAGAGAGAGGGCTACATTTTATGTTAAACATGACTCGCTTCGAAGCCAAGATCCACGAACGTGGATTGAATGTGTTCAATGTTCGTGTGCTTCAAAATGGAACGCTAGTGGGGAAAGTGGATCTCGCAGAGGATATCCGGCGCTTGCAGCATTCAGTCAGCAAATCTTTTACATGCATGGCGGTGGGTCTAGCCATCGAAGAAGGAAAACTAACACTAAATACAACACTTAAAGATGTGTTTCCAAATTATGCATTTACTCATAAAGAGGTCCTTCCTTCCATGCAACCTGGGGAGTTGACCTTGTTAGATTTACTACGTATGAGTACAGGTCATGATTCCCCACCGTTTTGGGTTGAAGAAAGATTGGCCTTGAAGGATGTAAATTGGATACAACATTATCTATCGCTACCTTTAGACAGACCTCCTGGGGAACAGTTTACCTACAGCAGCGGGGATACCATTATGATCTCTGCAATGGTTCAGGCCCGTGTCGGACAAACCGTAAAGGATTACCTCGTTCCCCGTCTCTTTGCCCCACTAGGCATAGAAAACGTCGATTGGGAAACGGCCCCTCAAGGGATCACCCTCGGTTGTGCCGGACTTCAGATCAATACGGAAGAACTAAGCCGATTTGGACAGCTTCTTTTGCAAAAAGGAGTGTGGCAGGGACAGCAGCTTATTCCTGCAGCTTGGATTGATTTTGTTACACAAAAGCAGATCGAAAATAACGGAGCTGGGGATTGCGGCCAAGGGTACGGCTGTCAATTCTGGCTGTGCACGAACGATGCTTATCGTGCCGATGGCGCTCACGGTCAATTCTGCGTTGTTGCACCGGATGAACAAGTGGTAATCGCTATTAACAGTATGGAAGATAATATGCAAGCTATTCTAGACACTGTCTGGGAAGAGATCTGGCCGCTTCTTTAGCGGTGGGGCATAGGCAAGATAGCCTTCTCACGGGAAGGCTCAAGCTGCCGAGAAAGTAGTGGAGGCTACTTTCTCGGCAGCTTTTTTTCGTATAATTTGGCCAACCAGAATATTGGGTTGGGCTTTTTTTGAGAGTAATCAGGGGAAATCTCCCTGTATTTAGCCGACAATTGCTTGAAATGAATGAAAAGAGGGAAATCCTCCCTAAAAATCGGGGAATATCTATATTCGCCAACGAATTAGTAAAATTACAGGGAGAAATCCCCAAATTATTATTCTATTGAGCAGAAAACTCTGCATTATAGGGAGATATTCCCTACATATCTATTAGAGCTTCAGTTTTCTTTGGTGCTGGAAGCTCTGCACGCAAAAACAGCCTCCCGAAGGAAGGCTGTTACTTGTCCCGGGTGGGATGGGGATGCAGCCCTTTCGGGCTGACTGCGAAGCTGATCCTATCGATGCTTTTGCTCCGACGAACCACCTGGGCTTCTCTTCCCCTGCACGCAAAAACAGCCTCCCCGAAGGAAGGCTGTTACTTGACGTCCCGGAAGGGATTCGAACCCCTGACCGTGCGCTTAGAAGGCGCATGCTCTATCCAGCTGAGCTACCGGGACATATAAGAAATGATGCTGTGCATTGACGCAACGATCTCTATTATACCGCATTCAGCAAATTTATCAAGTACAGGATTTCAACTCATCATAGCAAAGCTATAGTTCGCTTACGCATTTAATTATTAATTAACGATTCAATACATAGGTTCCAAAGAGTTATTAGATTATGACAAAGACAAAGATATTAATGGAAATTTACCGATAGATAGGTAGCTTATATTATTTGTTACAAAATAAAGGAGGGTTCTATCATCAAGAAAAAACTACAACTTATTATTTTCACATTGATTGTCTTGGTATTTATCTTTACTAACACAACGATCGCTAAAGCTGAAGGTGCACCAAGGATACGTGATAGTGTTGTATTCGATCACAAATTATCCGATGACAAATCCGCACTTATTCCCATTGTGCGAGTAACTTCAGATGATTACTCCGATGGAACGTCTACGATTCAAGAGTACTCTTTTCCAGAAGCCATGATCAAAATTCCGGAAAATGCCAGTTACATTGAAGAGAAAGATACATCCAAACCGAACACCCTGGCAATAGGCTGTGGGTGGAAGCCATATAGTATGATGTTCCAATTGTCCACGGGTTACACAGCCTATCAAGTTGAATGTTATGGAATGTATAACACTCAAACAGGAAAAGAGACTGGACCTGAACATTCTCGTCTTCTTCAGTTTGATCTGAGCACAAAGAAATTAAAGGTGCTTCGACAAATTGATAGCATGTCTTATAATTCAAGAATTAATTTATATCGCAATTTCAAGGGGTATTCTGTAAGCACAGAAGAGCCAGAGCCTTCTAGGCCTGGAGATTATAGGTTAAAAAAGGTGTATGTCTATTCGTTTGAGACAAATAAACAGATTGCAGTTGTAAATGACAATCCTCGGGATGGAGATCCACTTATCGGGAATTATGACCGGGCATTAGAAGATAACACCATACTACTCGAAGAAAATAACACGATTAATGGAAAGCAATCTATGCCTAAGTACTTTCAACTTTATCCTGACGGCCATAAAACAGAGGTATTCCCTAATCCACACCTTGGATCTGAACGATGGGGAAAGAAAATCGGCGAAATCCGGTACGCTGAAAAATATGATTCAAAAAGGAAAGATTCGTTCGTAGGTTATACCTTAAACGGGAAATTCACGCCTCTAAGTCCGGGTAATACTAAGGTTTTGGCTGGGTCCACTTTTTCACCAAACAACACACATTTGATTATTTCGTATTCATTTAGAGATCCCAAAGCGGCGTATGAAGCAACTATTGTTGATGTGAAAACAGCTAAAGTGTTATATACACTTCCCGCACATGAAAGTGGAAAAAGATTACATGGTTACCATTGGGTAAACGATGATTTGGTCCGCATTAATTTCAATATTGATTCATTCTCCGGGTATTTGCATGTGCCGACCGGAATAATAACTAAGAAGGGGAAGGAAGACTATTGGGGTATTGGAAGAGTCTATTCAGGCAACTACTCGGATCTTTTAACACCCGAAGCACCTGCACAAATTATTGTTAATGGTAAGAACGTTGTCTATTCAGGTCAAGGTCCCTTCCGCTTGTATAAAGGAGACGGGGCGTTACTGGTTCCACTTAATGATTTTGCAATAGCTATTAATGCTGCGGTTAGTGTGACAAAAGATGGTTGGCAGATTCAATACGGTGATCAAACTATCATGATCGCTAAAAGCAAAAGTACCATGTTCCAAGGACGAGCCTATGTTCCTTTAAAGACCCTTACGGATCAATTAGGAATAAAAGCTACGGTTAAGGAAAAAGACTATGAATAGTAAGTTATAGGGATCTCAATAATAGAAAGAGTAGCAGCCCTGGACGAAAGGCTGCTGCTCTTTCTGTTGAACTTATGTGTCCAGTAAACTTGTTACAACGCTACTCCAGCCTCCGAAAACGCTCCCCCAGCTGCTTTTTCAAATCACCATAAGTCATTAATTCCCGCTGAAACTTAGAACGCTCATCATCAGGTGTCATAATCAAGCTACCTGTGAACGCGCTCGAAGTCACATCTTTAAAAGCATCATGCATATTGTTATCAAACCAATCGGTAGAAGTATCAGCGTCGTTGGTGAGGATACGGACGATCTCATAGCCTTCTTCGCGCTGATCTTCCACGATATAGACCAAAAGCGCAGGATCATTAATAGCACCTGGCAATACACCTACTTCTGCACAAGGCGCACCGTCATACTCCATCATTCTGCGAATTTTGGCATCTTTAATATAATACACCTGTCATCCTTCCCTCCTGGCAAATTCCTCTCTCCCCTAGTGTTAGGATAAGGACATACATTTTATGCCTTCCTTCGGCATATATCTGTATTACTTGGCAAAAAAGTAAGGACAACAATCGCACAAAAAGAGAGGATGAACCATCATGTGCGGAATAACCGGATTTATCCAGTGGCGCGGAGATCTCACACAGCACTCGCAGTTGCTGGTCAAAATGACTGAAACTTTAGCAAACCGCGGACCCGATGCAGCTGGAACTTGGATTTCAGGCCCCTGCGCTTTCGGTCACCGCAGACTTAGCGTTATCGATCCAGAGAACGGCGCACAGCCTATGATCACCCGCCATGAGGAACAGGTATACGCGATTGTGTACAACGGCGAATTATATAACGCACCCGAGCTCAAACAAGAACTTAAGCAGCGGGGTCATCCATTCCGTACCCAATGTGATACCGAGGTTCTGCTGCATGCCTATATCGAATGGGGACCGGATTGTGCAGAGAAGCTCAATGGGATCTTTGCCTTTGCAGTGTGGGACGGTCTTCGGGATCAGGTCTTTTTTGCACGTGACCGCTTAGGTGTGAAGCCTCTGTTCTATAGTAAAGTGGATGACGTCTTAGTTTTCGGTTCAGAGCCTAAAGCGCTGCTGCAGCACCCCAAGGTACAGCCGATAGTCGGGCCCGAAGGGCTGGCGGAAATCTTTATTATCGGTCCAGCCCGTACACCTGGACACGGTGTGTATAAAGAAATGCAGGAGCTTCGTCCGGGGCATGCCATGATCTATAGTCGTGAAGGTTTACGTAGTTACGCTTATTGGAAGCTGGAAAGCGCAAAACACACTGATAATGAAACAGAGACAGCCGCTAAGGTGCGTGAACTGCTACAGGATACGCTCGAACGTCAACTGGTCTCGGATGTTCCTGTCTGCTCGCTCTTGTCGGGAGGACTAGATTCCAGTGCGCTGACAGCACTTGCAGTGGATTACTACAACCGAAACGGCCAGGGACGAATGGATACGTATTCCGTCGATTATGTCGATAATGACAAGCACTTCAAGAGCCATACTTTTCAGCCCGGAGCAGATGGACCATGGATTAAACGAATGGTCGATGAATTAAATACGAACCATCACTATATCTCTTTTGATACGCCAGAGCTTGTAGAAGCACTTGATAATGCACTGTACACACGCGATTTACCTGGGATGACCGATGTGGACTCTTCTTTGTATTTATTTTGCCGTGAGATTAAAAAGAAAGCTACTGTAGCCATTTCCGGCGAAGCTGCTGATGAGATTTTTGGCGGGTATCCTTGGTTTCATCGGGAGGAAATGCTCTCCTCGGGTACTTTTCCTTGGTCAGTTGCTCCTAAAATGCGTGCAAGTCTATTATCCCCTGAAGTTAATCAATGGATTCGGCCACTGGAATATTTGGGTGACAGATACAGCGATGCAGTAGCAGAAGTCCCAAAATTGGATGGAGAGACAGGTAAACAAGCACAGATGCGTGTAATGTCCTATCTAAACATCACCCGCTTCATGCCTACTCTGCTCGATCGTAAGGACAGAATGAGTATGGGAGCCGGACTAGAGGTACGTGTTCCTTATTGTGATCATCGCCTCGTTCAATATGTCTTTAATATCCCTTGGGAAATCAAGAACTTAAACGGTCGTGAAAAAGGGATTTTACGCAAGGCACTTGAAGGCATTCTTCCCGACGACGTACTATATCGTAAAAAAAGTCCATACCCGAAAACCCATAATCCAGCCTATTTAAACGCAGTACGAACCCAAGTATTGAACATTCTAGATGACTCTACTTCGCCTATACTCCCTTTAATTGATGCTGCCAAAATCCGTGAGATCGCCGCTTCCCCAGAATCCTCTACCAATCTACCTTGGTTCGGTCAGCTTATGTCCGGTCCTCAGCTGTTTGCTTATCTCACTCAAGTAGATCTCTGGCTGCGTAAATATAACGTCTCCATCCAATAAGCGACAAGCCAAACAGCAAGTCCCCTTATCCGGAGGCTTGCTGTTTGGCTTTTAATCGCAACTTTTTAGAAATTAAAATTGTCCGGATCCGGACCGAAACGATGGTCTCTGTTCAAATCTTCGATGGCTTTAACATCCTCATCACTTAACGTGAAGTCAAAGAATCCCGCATTCTCCCTGATTCGATCCGCATGTACTGATTTCGGAATCGTAATGACGCCTTGCTGCAAATCCCAGCGAAGTACAATTTGAGCAGGGGTCTTATCATACTTTCCAGCCAGCTCTTTAAGGAGGGGGAGATCTAGATTCCCTTGCATTAGCGGACTCCAAGCTTCAAGCTGGATCCCTTGCTCATTCGCATACTTCAGCAACTCGCGCTGAGTCAATAGCGGATGGAATTCTACCTGGTTCACTACTGGAACCACGCCAGTGTCCTCGATGATTTCCTTCAGATGATGAATCTGAAAATTGCTCACGCCGATAGATTTGATAAGGCCCTCTTCTTGCAGATGAATCAGAGCTTTCCATGTCTCCCGGTACTTTCCTACCACCGGCCAGTGAATGAGATACAAATCAATGTAATCCAGACCCAGCTTACGCCGGCTAACCTCGAACGCTTTTAGTGTCGATTCGTAGCCTTGGTCTGGATTCCATACTTTAGTTGTAATAAACAGCTCATCACGGGCCACTCCACACTCACGAATAGCTTGTCCAACACCTTCTTCGTTATTGTAAGCAGCTGCCGTATCAATACTGCGATACCCAACTTCCACTGCAGTTTTGACCGCATGAATAACCTCTTCACCGTCCTTAGACTGCCACACACCGAGGCCCAGCCAGGGTATGCTCACTCCGTCATTTAAAGTGGGTCCACCTGAGAACGGTGCATTCAATTCACTCATCGCTTAGCCCTCCAAGTTTATTGTTATTTCATTAATTTTACTTAACCTAATTTCACGCTTCAGAAGCAAGCGCTGACACAGAAAGTATAGCAGAATGTCCCGGCATACCAAAATGGGTACTCCATATAATCCGGCTTCTCCCTCCTCTGTATATAGGCATAAAAAAACAGAGGTCTTGCGTATTATGCGCAAAACCTCTGTTTTAATAATCTCATCCCAAATCATTACCATCTGTTCTTATTTAGACATTCTCAAAAGCAAGGTAATCGCTTCGGCTCTCGTTACCGGATCATTCGGAGCAAATCGGTCATTTCCTTTGCCTTGGATCAGACCTGCCTCATATGCCGCTGCTGCATAATCTTTTCCCCAGGCAGGAATTTGATCAGCATCAGCAAAAGGCAAGGTTGCCTTCGTACCGCTTTTCAAATCGAGCGCACGTGCAACCATCGCTACAAATTCGATCCGGGTCACCTTACCGTCAGGACGGAAAGAATTATCCTCGTATCCCTTAATAAGTCCAGATTTGACTGCACTGGAGATGTAAGGTTTCGCCCATGACGGAATGCTTGATGCATCTTCAAACGGAAGAGATGTAGTGTCCGTATCCGAGAGTTTCAACGCACGGCCAAGCATAACCATCAGCTCACTACGTTTCACCACAGCATTCGGACGGAATGTTCCGTCCTCATAACCCTTGATAATTCCACGTTCTACTGCGGCTACAATAGAATCGAGTGCCCAGTGATTGGAGATGTCCGTAAACTTCGGCGGGTTAACCGAATTTCCGTTATTACCGTTGTTGTTATTGTTACCGTTATTACCGTTATTACCGTTGTTACCGTTGTTGTTATTGTTACCATTGTTACCGTTATTTCCGTTATTTCCGTTGTTTCCGTTATTACTCGTATCTTCATCTGCCTTGGCAACTGTTAAGACAAACGTCTTCTGAACCTGAACGCCGTCTTTTTCCAAAGTTGCTGTCAACTTCACTTGAGTAGAAACGGTTGGACGTTTCACCTTACCGGTATTCGAAATTATATTCGTCTCGCTTGAGGACCAAGTGATTAAGCTACCGCGCTTTCCTTCCGCTCTCAACACTACGTCTTGAGTTACCGATTCACTAGAGTCGCCGGCAGCAAATCCAATAGCAAGATCCTCCCTATCAAGCTCAACATCGGTAGGCTTAGGTAGATCTCTCAAAGTGATTGCTAATGTTTTTGTACTGAGCGGAACGGTAACGATACCTTTAGCGTTATCAACAACACCCTTAGAAGACTCCAGAATGTTATTAACCATACTAGGCAATTGAACACTGATTTGTGCGTTGCTAGTATCAGCCTTGGCTTGCTCCAGACGGGTCGTAAATGTAAACACAAGCTGGTTTGCTTTTCTAACTACATTGTATCCTACTCTTCCGCCTTGGAATGCAGGATAGTTCTGAACATCCGCTACTACATTGTTATTCTTATCAGCATCCGTAACCCACTCTTTAGGAATACCACGGCCCACAATAATTTCGTATTTTGTGTTCTGATCATAGATGCGCTCAGTGATCAACGAGTCTACCAATACTTTCGAGTTAACTGCTTGCCCCCACATGTGCTGGGCCGATCCGCCCCCGCCAGGCGTATTACGAACACCAAGTTCATCATTGACTGCCGTCCAAGGGCTGGATTCAGCAGCAGGGTATGCAACACCTTCCCACCAACTGAATGGCCCACTCATTGAATTTTCAATCATGAACTCGTATGCTTTAATTCCCATGTCTCTGTATTTCTCGCCGCGAAGCGCGGAGCTTCCGTAACCGGCATTATAGGCGCTGGAGTAGAAGCCGTGAGGATAACCGCCAAAGTTATATATAGAATCGGTTGTCCCTTCATTCACACGTCTCTCCATACCATAGGTATATGTGTCATCTAGCATCGTCAGGTTGATATTGTCCTCTGGCTGGTTCGCACCATACAAATATCCATCCCACAGCCATCTTCCGAACAGGAACATGGAAGCCCAGTTGGCATCACGGGAGTCCTTCATCCGGTTCTCGTCATTACTTTGCACAACAGATGCAGGAATATAGTTTAGTGCTTTGTCGGTAATTGTTTTTTGCAATTTGGCCGTGAAAGCAGCGAGCAGATCCTCGTATTGAGCGTTAGCCCACTCCGCTTCTGCTAGATAACTTGCCTCTCCTTTCACCTTATACAGCTCACGCGCAATATATTCATAAGACGCTAACCCTGTCAGTGCCGAATAATTGTCAATCGTCCAATAGCCCAATGAATCTATGGCTTTCGTTTCTTTCATAATTCGGCCATCTCCAGCACGGTCGCTTTCAATGCTTCTTGCTCCGAATTTTACCCGCTTATCGAAAACGGTACCCTCTGATCCGTCATCCGCTTTCATCTTTTCATCAAATAAGGATGTATCGCCGGTTTTGCTCAAATATACAGCATACGTCCACGGAAGCTTCCAGTTGGCATCCCAGAATAGGTTCGGGTCCACTTGACCGGTCTCGATGTTGATTCCTCCGGTAAGAGGTATACTCTTCAGGTACTCTTTTGCGTGTGCAAAGTCGCCGCTCTGAATCAATTGAACAACAATCCCGATGGTATCGTGAGAGTAAAGTCTGGCATAACCATTCTCACCCACGTGCAGATAATTGCCGTCTTTAATGATCATGTCGTAAATATAGCCCGCTTTAAAAGCATTGACCAGTTCTTTATTCGGCAGATCGATATCAACTATTGTAGACAGCCTGTTATTCCAGTAGGATTTCATCTCACTGTAGTTGCTATCAAACGTACCTAGTTTCGACACTTGCTCTCTCGTTAAGGATGTAAAGCTCGTTTTCCCCGCATCGAAATATTCATACTTATCCCCTTCAATGGCAAACTCTCTGATAACAGTTTCCCCAGGTTTGATCGTATAAACTTCGTTTGCGGCCTGATTCATCGGAACCAAATTGGCAGATACAACCGGCAGCAGGCGCGTCACATCCGAATGATTGATAACCGTCATTCTGGAATAGTTAATAACGTAGTCCTTACTTTCTACTGTCTTCTTGTTCCCAAACGATTCAATTTTATAGTCCATATTATCTTTGGTAAACTCATTTATGAAAACCGGCAGATAGCCTTCGGCATTATACCATTTGATACCCGACGTATTTGTCGCGCCGAACGTAACGATTTGTTTCGTTGCCACAAACCCATTCTGCATAGGACGGGTTCCGCCAATCTGATAGGATCCGTCAAGGAAAGCTAGAGTGGCGTTCTTGTCACCCTCAAAACCAAAACCAGCCGTCATTTTAGGGTTCAATTCATACTGATATTTTACTTCCAGTTGCAATCCGTCCAAGGCATTTAGCACTTTTGAATATACCTTAATCCGTTCTTGCTCGGATGCGCCGGGATTCAAGGATTTTGCCTCCTGGATCGCTTGTTGTAAACCTTCTGCCGACTGGCTGGTGTAGCCAATCAGGGCCGCTTGGCTGACGGTCTCCATCTGCTTGGCCATTACATCCAGATTCGTACTCAACACCAGGTTATTAAAGGCTGTTTGCACCTGATTTAATGCCGTATCAAGCTCTTCCTGTTTAACATCCACATCGTTCAAGCGCTCATGAGCGCTGCTCAAAGCTATCTCCAAGGAAGACCAGCTCTGGAGCGTGTAAAGCTGTCTGTTATATTGCTTAAGCTCTTCAATCAGAGCTTGCAGTGGGGCTCGATCCACGTTGCCTTCTTTCACAATTCTCATGATGCCCGTGCCCAGACTCGCTTCAGATTTAAAGACACCTGACGTCGATTTACCAAAGGACTCCTTTTGAGATTCAAAGTTTTTGGACATGATGACCCAGCGGTATTCTCCAGATCCCCGCTCTTGCTGAGTCAGAACGAGCGCATACCGCGTATCACCAAGGAGACTGTAGCTCAACTCCGCAGTAGTGAGTCCTCCGTCTACAATCCGGTTTTTGTCCACTGTCGTTTGGACCAGCGCATCTCCAGTCGGCAGCCCTTCACTGTTTACTGCATATAATTTGATAATCAAGTCGCTCACAGGCTCTTTATATCTTTTGACATTCACCTGCACATACTTCATATCAACAGCTTCCTTAACTGTAAAGGTTTGATATCGGTCCTGTTGATCGGTTTTAGCTCCGAAAGTATACTCCTTGAACGCTTTATCCGTAAAATCGATTACAATGTTTGATTCTCTCTTCACCAGTCCAACCTGCGCGGCTACCAATGCATTGATAGCGCTATCAACTTCCGGCTGGGTTGCCTCTGTTCTATCAAGAACAAGCTTGGCAGCAGCCAGCGTATTCACAAGGACTTGCCACGTCTCATTTGTATAAAGACCTTGCGTCATATTGCTAACTCTGTTGTATTCATTTTGCAGCGCCAATTTATCCGCAAGTGCCTTACTGCTTAAAGCCAATCCGGAAAATGACATATTTCCGTTCTTCGCTACAACCTTTGCCAAACGCCCTTCAATTTTCAGCTTCGCATTAGCAGGCACGTTGACTTGATATTTATAGTTCTTGGAAACAGAATCGCCGTAGACGCTTCGGGTTACAGAAAGTACATCGTCAGTATAGATGTTGAGATCTACATCCGCTTGCCACAACCCAACCCCAAATACGAGTGTGGAATCCTGCGGCTGTGCGGCTACTTCAATATCCCAGCCAACATTGTTATAGTTCCCTTTGTCTCGGCTGGACTTTGGATAAAATAGACCTGTCCCCGTGTCATTTAAACCATATTCAAATCCTGGCATACCATTGCTCCAGGTATAGGACATATAATCGGCATCACTGCCTCTGTTCAATTTGCCCTCGGTTGCGGTATCCCCATATACGCTGAAGGTAACCGAGTTTGGGCCTGCCTTCTGAATGCGTTGAAGTTGATTCAGGTTATCCGCTTTAAAATGCAGCCAGTCGATATCCCCTGTTTGTGTCAAATTCAGGGGGAATTCGCCATTGACCAAGCCTTCATTAATCTTGGGGGCGGATGCTGCCTGAATAGAGTACACAGGGCCGATAGAGGTGACGAACAAACACATGAGTACAATTTTTGAAACGATACTTTTGAGCGACCTTTTCATTTTCCCCTTTGACCTCCTTACATAATTGTGAAAAAAATGGCTGGACTTTGGTTATGGCAAAGTCCAACCGCTCGATAACTAGTTTTCTCCGTAATTGCTCTGGAGATCATTTAGCAACTTTTCAACTGTCAAACCGTCTTGCTTAAAGATGATTTCCTCTACGCCTTTAAGTAGATCGGCATGAAACGCCTTGGTTTGTTCAGGATAAGCAAAAGGCATGCCCACTTTTTCCATATTGTCGAATACCGCTTTCAATTCAGGATTCTTCTCCAAATATTTAGGAAGCAAAGAAGATACTGCCGGTGAATACCCAACCTCCTCAATCGCATTCAATTGTGCTTCCTCACGCAGCGCATACTTGATCACTTGCATAGCTTCTTCCTTATGCTTGCTGCCTTCCAGAATCGACAACCCGTGAGAGTAAGCGCTTTGTGCTTCTACTGTACCTTTAGGCATCGGCAGAGCTATCAATCCCATGTCAGGGTTAGCTTCTTTCAAATGACCTACATACCATGGACCAGCGGTGGACATCGCTCCTTTTTCTTGACTGAATACTTCGCCATCCCATGGAGCCCCTACTTCGATCGGAGCAATAGCAACCTTATTTTTGAGGAAAAGGTCCACGAAGAACTGCACGCCAGCTACGTTTTCTTTAGAATTGATCGTTTTTCCGAAGCCCCAGTCTCCGCCGAAAGCGTGAACATATTGAGTGATGTGAAATGGATCGATACTGCCGATAATACCTTTCACACCATCCTTAGTCATGGCTTTGGCCAGCTCAACGACCTCATCCATCGTTTCCGGATATTTAGTAATTCCTGATTTTTCAAACATCTCTTTATTGATCGCCATCATAGAAGTAGAAGAATCGTAAGGAATTCCATAAAGTTTATTATCATCTGTCCAGCCTTTGTACAGCGATCCAGTAATGCGGTCTTTATCAAACCCCACTTTGTCGATCATCTCATCTAGTGGAGAGAGTACGCCTTTTTTGATATACTCATAGTTTCCTTCATCCGACATAGCAATGATATCAGGCCCTACCCCGGCAGCAATCGCCGTTGGAACCGCTTTCCAAAACTCATCACTGGTTGGATACATTTGCATCTTAACTTTAATGTTCGGATATTCTTTATCAATGCCGTCCACCATAAATTCGAAGTTCTTTTGTTCGGACGCATTGGCCCAGTATGCCATCGTGACTTCGACGGTTTCTTGCTTCTCCGTCTTTGCCGCTCCAGCGTTGTCTGAAGCTCCGTTGCCAGAGTTACCGGTATTGGATTTGGTGCCACACGCTGCCGTAGACAGCATCAACATCAGAGAGCACAATAACAGGACTGACTTCTTTCTCATTTGTCACTACCCCTTTTATTTAAGAAGATTCACCGTAAGTGGTGTTATCTTCATCTTAGCTATACAGCATTCGAGAGCAAACAGAGGATCTTTACATATCTTTGTGATTTTTTACTTTCCCATGCTAGTCTTTCGGTATTCGTTCGGAGGGAGCCCATAGATCTTCTTAAAGCTGATATAGTAGTTATCAATACTGTTAAACCCTACCCTCTCCGCGATCTCATACGTCTTCAGTTTTCCTTCTTTAAGTAGCTCTAGAGACTTTTTCACACGATAGCTATTGATATATGGAATCAGCATGGAACCGGTCTGCTCCTTAAAAATACGACTTAGGTAACTGTTATTCAGACCGACATAACCGGCTAGCTCATTCAGTGTTAAATCGTGATTGTAGTTCTGGTGAATGTATTCAATGACCCGCTTGATCTTGTAGTTCGTAGATGTGGCAGCATCCGTATAGCTCTCCTGCAGATTCTCCAGTTCCCGGATCAGCAATAGATGAAGATGTTCCAAACGCTCAGCGGACATGATTTCCTGCATCCCAGTATAATCTTCCTCCCCGCTGTCTTCCTTCATAAGTGACTGAATCTGGCAGTGCAAATTCACACACATTTCTAAGGTAGCATGACGTCCCAAAGACCTCTTCTCCTTGATCATTGCAAACATCTCATGAACGATGGAGATAGCAGAAGATATGTTCTTTTCGTCCATTTCCCTGCGGATGCGCTGCTCAAACAAAGTGAACAACGCCTTATCATTCACTTCTTTTATGCTGCCTGGTTCATAGACAACAACGTTGCTGCGATCCTCATAAAACAGCATTTCTGCCGATTCCTGAGCTTCATGATAAGCTTTGGGAATATCGAGCAGACGGGTGTGCAGCCCGCTGATAAGAAAACTGACTTGTATGTTTAGAAACTGCTTCAATGTCTTTTCAATTTTACGGATGAGTCCCCAGCGTTCTTCTAGAATCTCATTCATACTTCTAATGCCGGAATACGTTTTTATAATAACTAGTTCTTTAGGACTCATCAGAAACAGCTCTAGCTCGCTGTACCGGTGCAGCACCTCTTGCAAGATATTCAGGATCGAGAATCCTAGTAAATGCTCCATTCCCTTATTGTAACGTTCCTTCACCTTGTCATACTGATCAATCAGAATGACGATACAGAGCACATTAGGCTGTTTCAGATTCAAATCGTACAGCCTTGTCTTTTGCTCAATCTCCCACTCATGACGAACAACACCGACCGCTAAATCCCGAAAAAAAAGCGTTTTCAACTCATTCCGGTTCTTCTCCATATTTTGCTGCAGGGAAACAAGATGATCTCCCACAGGCTGATGATTCACCAGTGTCCGGACACGCTCCAACGCTTCAAATACAGCGGACTGGGTCAGATTCGGCTTATGAATATAATCGCATGCACCTAGCCTAAGCGCCTCTTGGGCATAATCAAACTCATTATGACTGCTCAGAATAATAACTTTACAGGAATGACTGGTATGCCGGAGCTGACGGAGAACCTCAAGCCCATCCATCATAGGCATTCGGATATCTAAAAAAACCACATCCGGATGAAGCTCATCCATTTTCTCCAACGCCTCTTTGCCGTTTGCGGCTTCGCCTACTAGGTAATAGCCATGATGTTTCCAATCCACAAATGTCTTAAAGTTCATTCGGATAAAGGACTCGTCGTCCACAATCATGATTTTCATGCGTATCCCTCTTTCCTTGTTCCAGCGTGGTTCTGAGGATGCTCCATGGTAGGAATCAGGATAAGAACGGTAGTTCCTTCCCCTTTTACGCTATTTATAGTCACCCCATACTTTTCTCCAAAATGAAGCTTCAATCTTCTTGAGACATTACCCACACCAATGGAATTCATCGTTTGCGCGTCCGACATTTCCTGTTGCAAGAGCCTACTTAGCTGTTCTTCCGAGATTCCCATCCCGTTATCCGAGATCGTAAACTGAATATCGCCGCCTTTTCTCTGCACACGTATACTCAAGTTATATTGACGGGAATCTTCTGCAAAGCCGTGAAACACTGCATTCTCTACAAAAGGTTGCACCATAAATTTTAACGTTTTGCATTCCAGAACATTCGGTGCAACATCGATTTCAAAATCAAACACATTGAAATACCTGAGCTGCAGCAATTCCAGGTAGCTGTGAATAAAGGCCGCCTCTTCCTCAATAGAAACAAACTCCTGAGTATTACGTGTGGAAAAGGACAGAACTTTGATCATGTCATCTACCGTTTCCGTAATGTTGTTCGCCATTTGAGCCTGCGCCATCCATTTAATCACGGAGAGCGTATTATAAATGAAATGCGGATTAATTTGATTTTGCAGCGCATTAAGTTCCGCACTCCGCTTCTTCTTCTCTTCAATTTTGGTTTGCTCAATCAGTTCTTTGATTTCGGCAGTCATCCGGTTAAAGGAACGCGACAAATGTCCCACTTCATCCAGACTGTCCTGCTGAGCCGTAACATCAAAATCCCCCTTCTCTACTTTGCGCATTAGCCGATTGAGCCTTCGAATCGGATTGGTGATGCTCCCAGATATTAGATAAGCCGTTACGAAACCCAACACAATCAACAAAAGGAGCAGCAGTGTGGAAAAATTGCGTATCTGGTTAATTTCGGTGAGCAGCTTGTCACGAAGAACGATGCTGTAGAATTGCCATCCAGACACATTAGACTCATCGTGAACAACATAGTAATTTTCATTGTCCGGCTTCATTTTTGCCATGACCTGACTATATTTCATCCCTATCATGACCGGATCCGAACTGAACACAACCATCCCTTTATCATCCACGATGAACTGGTTTACGTCCTGTTTGTCACCCAGTCCGCTGAATAGCTTCTCAAGCTTATCCATCCGAAAATTAACGAGCAGCACGCCAAGCTTCTGATAGGTACCCACATCCACCAGTACACGGCCTACAGATAGCACAGAGCGGGGCTTGGCATACATCTGTTTTTCCTGGTGCATGCCGACCAGAATGGGTCTCTCCGCATTATTCACAATGGTTCGGTACCATGGTTCAGTCACCGGACTGTATTTATAATTGAATGTCGTATCATAACCCCTGCGATAGATTAATGAATTGTTTACAGGGTAGATCAGAATGGAATCAATATCGGGATTAAATGTCATCAACCCTTTAAAAACGTTATCGCTTATGTAACGGAAATCCATACTTTTTTCAAAAGTCTCATAGGTTACAGCAGAATAATCCTTCGACAAAATTTGCATAAGCCTTTCATCATAAAAAGGCTGCTCCGAGGATTTGAACATACTACTAACAAACGAGTCCGCAGTGGATACCATCTGCTGATTTGTCTCCTGAAACGATTTAACAATGCGGGATTCAAAAACGGACATGGCGTAAATGTAAAAGTAAATACTAATCACGACGAGAGGAACAATCATCAACAGCGTGTAGGTCAAAAACAGCTTTTCTCGTATGTTGCGATCCCGAAATCTACTCCATTTCCGCATGAAGAGATCCTCTTCTCTTGTAAGAATTTGTTGTATTATGACGAATTAATATTATGCCATATCCTCTTTTGCTTCAATAGCAAACTATGTAAGCTGAACGGATCATGCGAATTCGTTCAACTTACATAGTATTTAATATTTATTAAGATCAACGGCCAGCCATATGCTGCTTGATGTCGGACAGAGATAGCTTTGATGTTTCTGGTACAATATAGTCCGCTTTCGACAGAATCTCAGCATCACCAACCCCTACGGCAAACATCCCCGCACTTTTTATCGCCTGAACTCCAGCCTCTGCATCCTCTATTCCAACACAATAATGGGGGTCAACGCCTAGCTCCTCCGCTGCCTTCAGAAAAATATCCGGAGCCGGTTTCCCATGGGCTACATTTTCCGGATCAGCAATCACATGAATATATGACTCTACTTTCAACTGCCGTAGCAGTGTGCCGGCATTACGACTGGCCGAAGCCAACCCGATCGGTATTCCGGCATATTCGAGATCATGGAACAAATCCAAGATGCCTGGCAATATTTCAGATTTATCCACAGTCTGAATCAAGCGTTTATAGTTGTTGTTCTTCCGTTCAGCCCATTCTTGCTTTTGTTCCAAAGTGAAGGCTGCACCGCCGTCCGGCAGTGCACTGAGTATTTTTTCTAGGGAAGCCATACGGTCGATGCCCTTGAGCTGCTCATTAAACTCCAGGTCAAAGTGAATACCCAGCTCCTCCGCCAGCTGTTTCCACGCTTCATAGTGATATTTCGCCGTATCCGTAATAACACCGTCCAGATCAAAAATTACGGCTTGAATCTCCTGATGTTCTTTATTCACTCCGCTCCGCCTCCTTCAAGTCTGTAACAATACGATCCTTCAACACGTATTCTTGGCCATGGATGAGCAAAGTAAGCTCAGCCAATCCTGAGGTTAGCCGTTCCACCTCCAGCTTGCCACGGGTAACCGTCACCTGCAAACGCTCACCCTGCCACGCAAGCGGAAAAGATAAGCGCTGCCAGGCCTCTGGAAGTTTCGGGTTCAGGCGAAGGGAACCCTCCCAGGAACGAACGCCTCCAAAACCCATGATCGCTGCCTTCCAAATGCCGCCAATCGAAGCTGAATGAATTCCTTCATCGGAGCTATGCATGTTCGTACCCAAATCAACACGAGCAGCCTTGGCAAACATATCGTAAGCTAACTCCAGTTCATTGACGTCACTAGCCAGCATACTGTGAGTGGATAAACTAAGCGAAGAGTCATGCAGCGTTTTAGGCTCGTAATAATGCCAATTCGCCGCTTTAGTCTCTTTAGAGAACCAGTCCTCCAGTAAGTAGAACAGGACGAGAATATCTGCCTGCTTCGATACCTGTATTTCACTGAGCTGGGTCATGCTATAGTCGGCAAGAATAGAAGCCACTTGCTCCTGATTACGGTACCTCTCCAGATCAATAACTTGCCTTTTCAAATAAGTATCATCCTGCGGAATGATGAGCGAATGCACATCCGGCTGCGGAAGATAGATCAGCTTGGATTTATCCTCCCATTCCTTCAATCGCCCGGATAGATCCAACTGACTTTCTAAAGTCAAGTAAATATCATTTTGCACTTGCATAAGCTTGCGGGTGCATTCGATCGCTTTTGTCATATTCCAGTAGGCCATATAATTGGTGAATGCATTGTTGGAGACATGTTCCTTATATTCGTCCGGACCAATCACATCACAGATATGATACTTCTGTTCCTTATCGCTCCACTCCAGCCGGCTTGCCCAAAAAGTGGCTGTTTCGAATATAATCTCATATCCGCACCGGTCCATATATTCCTGATCACCGGTAGCCTGATAATAATGCCACACGCCATATGCCACATCAGCTGTAATATGCTGCTCGATTTTGCCTGTCCAAATATAGGTTGGCGTTCCGGTAACAACATCTACAGGGCCCCATTCAGGCGTCTCTTCCTCGCCAGTTGCTGCGGATTCCCAAGGGTACATCGCGCCGCGATAACCCTTGTCGCGCGCATTTTTTCTGGCACCGTTCAAGGTATGATAGCGATATTTCACCAGCTTGCGTGCTGTCTGCGGCTCCATGTACAAAAAGTAAGGCAAAATAAAGATTTCTGTGTCCCAGAATACGTGTCCCTTGTATCCCTCTCCTGTCAGTCCTTTGGCTCCTACAGAGAAACGACTGTCATGAGCAGGTGTCATCAGAAGCAGATGATACTGTGCAAAACGGATGGCCAACTGATCAAAGACGTCGTTGCTCTTGATCTCAATGTTGGCTTTGGCCCATATGCCTTTCCAGGCCTGCTCGTTTTCATTAACAAGTACATCAAAGCCTTTCTCTGCCTTCTTGCTGAGATATTCCCGGGCGGTATCCTGCAAAGCTTGATGCGCGGCCCCCCGGTCTCTCCACTCCTTATCATGACTCGTATGCACCGAAGCCACCTTATCCAGCGTAATGCACTTGCCGACTTCCGCTTTAAGCTTGTAAGTCAGTGAAACTCTTCTGCGATCCATGCTCGGAGCTGGCGCAGTAGTAAGTCGTACGCCCCCCTCATACATCTGATGGGCGCAGGTATGTACAAATTCAATATTTGATTCTGTTGTCGTTGCGGTAAGCTGGAGCAGCTCTTTATCAAATACCCTCCGCTCTCCTTCTATAAAATGCTGTGCTCCGGAATTTGTCATCTGTCCGTTGATACCGGAACAAATTGAAATTACCGCGGCTTTTGACAGCGGGGTTATTTGCACCCGCATCCCCATCAAATGGCGATCCTGCAACGATACGAACCGACGGAAGGTCATTTTGAACTGATCTCCGTGCTCATCCTCCCAGAGGATGTCACGCCGAAGCTCTCCTTGTCTTAAATCCAGCTCCCGGCGGTAGCTATGAATTTTTCCTTTTTCTAAATGAAATGGTTTACCGTTCAGACGGATTTCGAGCTGCACCATATCTGCGGCATTCGGAAGCTCTGTAACCTCCTGATTGGCAAAGCGGTTAAACGCTCCTGCAACGAACAAGTTTCGCTTTTCACCCGGATACGACTCCTCCGTAGCGGCTCTTAGACCAAGATATCCATTTCCCTGACAAAAAATGGTTTCAAACTTCCCTAAAAATCTAGCATCAAACTCTGTTTCTGCAATCACCCATCCGTCATCGAGCGCATTCAACCCTTTATATTCAATCACTTTACATCCCCCTGTCTGAACATATTCTGTATTAACCTTTCAGTCCTGTAGTGGCAATTCCTTGCACCATATGGCGCTGGAACATCAAGAAGACGATGATGATTGGCAGGGTCAAGAGTACAACACCGGTCATCGTGAGGTTTGGCCATTCAAAATAACGATTCTTAAGTGTGTTCAGACCAACAGTCATTACATACCAACGACTGTCATTCACCAAGGTTACCGGCCAAACGAAAGAGTTCCATGTACCGGTAAAACTGAATATAATCTGTGTGCCGATCGCACCTTTGGATAGCGGAAGCATAATCCGGTAGAAAATACCGATCTTGCTTAATCCGTCAACCTCCGCTGCCTCTTCAAGCTCCTTCGGCACGGTCAAGAAGAATTGACGCATCAGAAAGACAAGGAAACCCTGGAACAAAAATGGAATAATGAGACCTTGATAGCTGTTAAGCCATTTCAAATCAACGATCATGGAGAAAATCGGAATAATCATTACTTGATAAGGTACCATCATCATCCCGATCACTAGGAAAAACACTACGCCCCTACCCCGATAATTAATACGAGCCAAGGAATAAGCTGCCGTCGTATTGACAAACAAGTTACCAATCAAAATTCCGAACGTTACGATGATCGAGTTCTTATACCAAATCAATATATCCGAGGTTTGGAATATGTCCTTGTAGTTTTCAAATGTCCACTGACTTGGCAGCACAAGATGGCCGATGTCTGCTTTGGACAAAAGAGAAGTATAGATGGCATAACCAAACGGCACGATGAAGAAAATGGAAAATGAAAACAGCAGAAAATAGCGTAAAGTTTGTGTTCTCCGGCTATGCATCATCTATATCTCCTCCTTAAGAAAACGTTTTTGAAGCATGGATAGCGCAATAATAAGGGCGAAAATAATAAATGCAGCCGCACTGCCGTAACCGGAACGGTTAAAGCTGAATGCCTGGCTGTAGAAATAGGTTACGATCGTACTCGTTGCGCCGGCCGGACTTCCAAGTGAACCGTTTCTGGCCAAGGCATAAGGCTGGTCAAACAGTTGCATGACATTAATAATCCCGGACATTATGACAAGGAAGGTCACAGGTTTCAACATAGGAACTGTAAGCTTCCAGAACTGCTGCCATCCGTTCGCTCCGTCCACACGACCCGCTTCATAAATATCGTTGGGAATGGTTTGCAATCCACCCAAGTACACTACCATGTAGAATCCCACATACGTCCAAACGGTAAGAATCATCAAAAATGGTAGTGCATACTTAACATTGGCGTACCAAGAAACGTCCGGGAAACCAAACCAAGTCAGCAATTGAGTTGCAATCCCATCATTTTGCATGAACAAATACATAAATACAGTCGTCACCGCAATGGTTGAGGTGATATAAGGCATGTAATACAGTGTGCGGAACACACCTTTAAGGTGCATCACCTTGTTCAGGTTTACTGCAATCACCAAGGCGATGATCGCTTGTAACGGTACCGCTACTACTGTCAACAATAAGGAATGACTTAAAGCCGTCCAGAAGTCCTTATCCTGGACAATCTCAACATAGTTTCCGAATCCGATAAATTTGGCTGCATCCGGATTTAGGAAGCTGATGTCTTGGAAGCTGTAGATTAAAGATTGTACCAGTGGGTAATAAAACCAGATTCCCATCAAGATCAAGATGGGGGTGACGAACAAGTAGCCTACGAACGTTGATGAACTTCCCAATCCGGTCAGTCTTGACCCGAACCCGCGCTTGGGTCTGGACGATATGCGCTTAGTTTCTAAATTTGGCGTCATGGTGTTACTCCTTCCGCTTACGAACCCCTTGTTCGTATGTTTTTAGTAACTCCATCATATAAATTGCCCGATTCTACGGGAATAGAGGATATTTACAAGACTCCGAGGATTTTTACATTGTGCATTTGATGATACCAATGACCGAAAGCAAAAAAAGAGCGAGCCTCCGATGACCGGAGACTCGCTACTTTTTTGATTCTTTGACGTTTAGTCAGGAGTTACGCTTTATTTCTCAATTAATTTGAAATCATCAAAATGGAATTCTGGAGAAACGATACAGGATACCAGGACCGGTTCTGATCCTAACGGACGAGCCGCCTGCCATACGCCTGCTGGAACTACGACCTGCGGCTGTTGGCCTGCAGCAATATCGAGACCCAGAATAACTTCCTGCACATCCTCAGGCTTATCTCCATTACCTCCGAGACTAAGCACTATCGGACTACCAGAATGCCACAACCAAACTTCATCGGACAATACCGTATGCCAATCAGATTGTTCGCCTTCGTGAAGCAGAAAATAAATTGAAGATGCCGAATGACGAGATCCAGAATAGCTATCGCCAAGCACTTCCTGCGAAATTTCAAATTCCGAATTCCAAAGTCTTTTGTACCAACCGCCCTCTACGTGGGGCTGTAGTCCGAGCAGTTCAACTAGCGGTGAGATTTCTTTTGTCATGATAGCTTCTCTCCTTCAAAGTTTGCATGAGCAACAATAGCTTCGTATGCATAAGGGTGTTTTTGCTTTTTACTTTAACGGAAGAAGCGCGAATTGTAAAATCTATTTACTATCCTTGCTCGCTTTGAATACTTCAGCAATCGCCCCAAGACTTCCCAGCGTTTCAACAGCACTTGTTGGCAAGAACACTTTATTCGCAGGACCTTTGGCGATTTCAGCCAGCGCCTCGAAGGAGCGATAAGCGAGCACCTGCTCATCCAGACCCGCTGAGCGAATCAGCTCAATGCGTGATTTTTCTGCTTCAGCCACTGCTTGAATCGCTTTTGCTTCACCATGAGCTTCCAGTTCCTGTGCTTGCCGTGAACCCTCTGCTTGGCGGATACGTGCTTCCTTGTCGCCTTCCGCTTTCAGAATCTTGCTCTGCTTATCCCCTTCAGCACGCAGGATCATATCCTGCTTGGCAGCTTCAGCTTCCAAAACAATCGCCCGTTTGCTTCGCTCCGCTTTCATCTGCTTATCCATTGCTTCTTGAATATCGAGCGGCGGCTTGATATCGATGACTTCCACACGCTCAATTCTTACGCCCCACTTTTCTGTAGCCTCATCAAGCGCCAGACGTATATCAGTTGAGATTTTTTCACGCCCAGACAGTGTTTCATCCAATTCAAGCTTACCAATAATTTGCCGCATAGTTGCCGTTGAGATGTTTCTTACCCCATATACATAATCAGAAATGCCATACGTGGCTTCCTCTGGTCCCACTACCTGATAGAAAATAATCGTGTCGATCTGCACCTGCACGTTATCCTTCGTGATTACCGTTTGCGGAGGCACATTCGCTTGTTGAATCCTTAGATCATGGTAAGTACGCACCTGATCAATCACAGGTATCAGAATGTTCAGACCCGGTGTCAGTAGACGATTGAATTTACCCAGACGTTCAACTACGCCTACCCGTTGTTGCGGTACGATTTTGATAGTTAATGCCACAAACACTACAACAACTACTA
Source organism: Paenibacillus pseudetheri (assembly GCF_924513355.1). NCBI lineage: Bacteria > Bacillati > Bacillota > Bacilli > Caryophanales > Paenibacillaceae > Paenibacillus > Paenibacillus pseudetheri. The sequence goes on along the minus strand of NZ_CAKMAB010000023.1, from coordinate 28,115 downwards.
GAATAATTGAAATAATTGCCCATTCCATTAGTTCATATCCCCCCATCGTTCTACCTCAATAATTGTCGTGCCTCGCTTCACTACTCTTACCACTTCGTCCTTGCCCAGAGACTGGTCAGAGCTAGCGCTCCACGTATCTCCACCTACCTTCACTTGCCCGTAGCGCCCTTGCTCAATCGGCTCAATGACGATGCCTTGCCTGCCGACGATTTCTGTGCCTGTATCCTTGAATCCACGTGAGCTGCGAAATTTAGAAACCAGTGGTTTCGAGAATATAGTTAGACCAAGTGCAACCAGTGATCCGAGGACCACTTGAAACAAAATAGCTTCAGGAACAATCAACGACACCAAACCTGCGGCCAACGCACCAATACTAAGCCATAGCAGATAAAAAGTAAGCGTCATCATCTCTACAACAAACAGGACACCGGCTGCGATCAACCAAAACACAACCATCGGTGAACCCACCACCTTCCGTATGATACTACTACAACGAACAGAAACAGCGATGCTGTTGCGTAATTCCGCAAAAATATTGCAGGCATGTATATCATTTATATTCATTGCATCTGAGGTTATGTGTTCAACATGAGTTTCCTGAAAAAGAGGACAGTCACCTTTTCTATCAAAGTTCCCCTAAATAAGTATCCATGTATTAGAAAAATCTCCCCCTATATTACTGAATTTTATCCCTAGCATAATCGCTCTCTATGCTTGAAAATAAGAAATGCCTTCATCCATAAATAAGAAATTAATCCTAATTATTCAACTCCAAACCAACTCTTCTACTCATCCTGCACCCCTTCAACAATGTTACATCTACAGGTTTATCAAAAAGAATCCTTAGAACAGCAGTTTAGAAAGCGCTTACTTTATTGTGCGAGCTTTATGTAGACCGCTATTTTTTTGCTGCTAAATCTATGAACTGGGTGTCAGTAGAATGAGAGCTTTGCAAGGGTGAAGGTACAAGTGAATTTCAAATTATGGGAGGTGAAGGTTGGGGTTTCTTGCCGAAAAGAATTTCGAACCACACATTGAACCTTGGAGGTATAAAATCAATGATATTCACGAAAAAAAGTTCACGTAAGACCTTTGCGATCGCGATGATCGCCGCGCTTGTTCTTACACTTTTTTCAGCCCTGGGTAGTAGTGCCAAAACGGCCAACGCCGCACAGGATTATAAACTGGTTGGTTATTACGCTTCTTGGGCCGCTTACGGACGGGCTTACAATGTATCAGATATCGATCCTACCAAAATGAATGTCATTAACTATGCCTTCGCAGATATTTGTTGGAATGGCATTCACGGCAACCCTGACCCTACCGGCCCTAATCCGGTAACATGGAGCTGTCAAAATGAGCAAGCACAGACCATTAACGTTCCGAACGGCACAATTGTTCTGGGTGACCCGTGGATTGACACCGGAAAGAGCTTCGGGGATGACAAATGGGATGACCCCATCAAAGGTAACCTGAAGCAGTTATGGAAGCTGAAAGAAAAGAATCCGAACCTGAAAACGTTGATCTCTGTTGGGGGCTGGACCTGGTCGAACCGTTTTTCGGATGTGGCTGCTACAGCCGTAACCCGTGAGGTTTTTGCCAACTCTGCGGTAGACTTCATTCGTAAATATAAAATGGACGGAGTCGATCTCGACTGGGAGTACCCAGTCAGCGGTGGGCTCGCAGGCAACAGTTATCGTCCCGAAGACAAGGAGAACTATGTACTTCTTCTGCAAAAAATCCGTGAGAAGCTAAATGCTGCCGGTCAGACCGACGGTAAAACCTACCTGCTGACCATTGCTTCCGGTGCAGGACCGACGTACGTCAATAACAATAATCTTGCAGGCATTGCTTCCATTGTTGACTGGATCAATATTATGACCTATGACTTCAACGGGAGCTGGAATAAGACCACAGGTCACAATGCTCCTTTGTATTATGATCCAGCCGCTTCTGCATCAGGCCTGACCGAACCGCAAAATTTCAACATCGACAAAGCGGTAACCAGCTATTTAGCTAATGGCGTACCCGCGAACAAGTTAGTGCTTGGTATGGGATTCTATGGCCGTGGTTGGGGAGGTGCTCCTGCCGCAGGAAATGGCCAATACCAATTGTCGGCCGGTAGTTCGTCCACAGGTACATGGGAGAAGGGCAGCTACGATTTCTACGACCTCGAAGCTAATTATATTAACAAAAACGGCTATACCCGTTATTGGAATGACATTTCTAAAGTGCCTTATCTCTATAATCCAACGAACCAAACTTATATCAGCTATGACGACGTAGAATCCTTTGGCCATAAGATCAGTTATCTCAAATCAAAGGGCCTGGCGGGTGCCATGTTCTGGGAGACAAGTGGTGACCGGAACAAAACACTGACCAACAAGCTGAACGCCGACCTTGGCGGAGGAGTGGTACAGCCGACACCGACACCGACACCGACACCAACAGCAACAGCAACAGCAACAGCAACTCCAACACCATCGCCGACGGCAACAGTAACTCCAACAGCAACTCCAACACCATCGCCGACGGCAACAGTAACTCCAACAGCAACTCCGACTCCTACAGTAACTCCAACGCCGACGGCTACTCCGGCTCCAACGGCAACAGTAGCACCGACCCCTGGGAGTTCTAGCTGGATTGCAGGAACCGCTTACAAAACGGGTGATATCGTTAGCTACAACGCCAAAACGTATACTTGCCTTCAGCCCCATACTTCACTTCAAGGCTGGGAACCGGCGACCACACCCGCACTCTGGAAGCTGAATTAAGACTCCCGATTTGCACGAAAGGATCACCGTTTCTATTTACTTCCGCAGTCATATTATCCCTTTTGGAGGAATGTTAAATGAATATAAGTACACGTAATAGGCGAAGTAAATCCGCACGCTACATTGCGGCCTTGATGAGTGCCATCATTCTGCTTCCGTTTTACACAAATGCAGGCGGATCGTCGCAAGTAGCCTTAGCAGCAGGGACAACGCCAGCTGCTCCCGCTCCGGCTGCAGAACATCCGCGTAAAATTGTTGCTTACTTCCCGGAGTGGGGAGATCAGGAGAATAAAGGATTTTATACTGTCGATAAAATACCGTGGGGCAAAATCACTCACATAAACTATGCGTTCGCCAAGGTAAACCCTCAAACGAATAAGATTGATCTGATGGACCGTACAGCAGCTATCGAAAAAGACTACCCTGACCAATTAACTAATTTGCCGTATAAAGGACATTTTAATCAACTCGTAAAGTATAAGCAGTTATACCCCGATGTCCGCACCCTGATTTCGGTTGGTGGCTGGTCGGGTTCTGGTGGTTTTTATAACATGGCTAATTCAGAAGCTGGCCGTGAGACCTTTGCCAACAGTGTCGTAGAATTTCTACGCACCTACCAATTCAACGGTGTGGACATTGATTGGGAGTACCCATCCGGTACTGGCCAATCCGGTAACCCGAATGACTTCGGTGTGGCTGAGCCCCTGCGCACGGTGAATTACAACAACTATGTGCTCCTCATGAAAAAGCTTCGTGAAAAGCTGGATCAGGCAGGCGCACAGGACAATCAGAAATATGACCTAACCATCGCCGCAACCGCCTCCTCCTGGATTCTGGGCGGAATGAAGCTAGGGGAAGCTAACCAGTATTTGGACTGGGCGAACCTTATGACCTATGATTTCCACGGCGCATGGAATGGATACGTAGGGCCGCATTCCGCCCTGTACCCGGATTCCCGTGATACTGAAACAGCTGCGCTGGGCACTCCGGTTCTAAATACCGACTGGGCCGTCCGATACTATTTGGGTACGCTTCCTCCGGAAAAAATCGTCATCGGAGTTCCTTATTACTCACGTGGCTGGAAGAATGTAAATGGAGGCATCAACAACACTGGCCTTTATGGTACAGCTCCTACAACCGGAGGTGGAGCCGACGGCGTATACGGAATCTGGAATGATCCTGCACCAGAGCAGCCGGGTGGCGCAAATCCAATTTGGCATGTGCTGAATCTGCTCAAAGACCCAACGAACAAACGTTATTTTGATCCTGTCACCAAAACCCCATACCTGTACAACGCTGACAAGAAGATTTTTCTTACGTATGAAGATAAGGAATCTCTAGGCTACAAACTGGATTATATCAAGCAAAAAGGCTTGGGAGGGATGATGTTCTGGGAACTGACAGGTGACTACTCTGAAAAGAGTGATGGCACCTATACGTACGGCAACTCGATGACCGATTTTGCCTATGACCAGCTTAAGTCAGCCTCTCTGCCAGGCGGAACCCCAAAACCACAACTACCTGCGCCCAAGAACTTCAGTCTTAGCTTCAGTGGCACTTACGATCATCCAAATTACACCTACTCCCTGAAAATAACGAATAACACAGGTGCGGATATCCCCGGTGGCTGGAAGCTGGAATTCGATCTACCGACAACAACAACCTTGACCTCTGCGTGGGGAGCCGGTACTGTAGAGCAAATCTCTACGGATTGGGACTTTAATCGCTATCGTATTACCGGGACGGCATCTCAATCGATTGCAAACGGAGCCACACTGGAAGTTCCGGGCATGATGAAGCTGAATTTCTCGGGCGGCCCGCAGCGAATTACGCTGAACGGAAGCTCGTCCCAGCAGGAATACGACAAACTGTATGGAGGCATCACTCCAACTCCAACGCCTACACCTACACCAACACCAACACCTACTCCAACAGCGACACCGACAGCGACACCGACAGCGACACCAACAGCGACACCAATACCAACACCTGTGCCTACCGTAACACCAACGTCGACTGCAACACCGACACCGACACCTACTGTAACTCCAACGCCAACCGTTGCACCAACGCCAACTGCAACAGCGACACCTACTTCAACGCCAACGCCAACCACTACGCCAAATCCAGGAATAGCTGCCTGGACAGCGGGAGTCGCATTCAAAGCGGGTGATAAGGTTAGCTACAATGGGTTAACGTATACATGTCTACAGCCCCACACTTCACTGCTGGGCTGGGAACCGACAGCGACACCCGCACTCTGGAAGCTGAACTAATTCAATAAAATTATAAGCCTAGCCTTACAAATCAAAAGAAGCTTGCAAATCAAGGTACATCCCTTGGATTTGCAAGCTTCTTTATTTCATCTCATAGCCATCGCATGGAGCGTTTGGATTAGGAATTCAAGCCATCTGCAGCTGCCAGCTTCTCCGTCAGCAACCTTAGCGCAGTGCCTCGGTGGCTAATCCGCTGCTTCTCTTCGAGCGTTAGCTCGGCCATTGTCTTTTCATATTCCGCCAAGTAAAACAACGGATCGTAGCCGAAGCCTCCACCACCCGCAGGTTCGGATGTGATCCATCCCTCCACTGCACCTTCAGCGGTTAACTCCCGTCCCGAGCTTGGATCGTATAAGGACAATGTACAGATAAACCGAGCTGTACTTAGCAAAGGCTGTCCGGTATCCTCGCCCTGTTTTAGCTTCTCAAGTTCGCTAAGCAGCTTTAGGTTGTTCTCTTCATCTCCTGCATTTTCCCCTGCATAACGTGCAGAGTACACACCCGGCCTGCCATCCAAGGCGTCTACGCAAAGACCCGAATCATCGGCGAGTACCGGGATTCCAAGGGCGTCACCTACGGCTTTGGATTTTTTAAAGGCGTTCTCGGCAAAAGTGGCTCCGTCTTCTACCACATCGGGCAGATCCGGATAGTCGTACATACTTTTCACTGTCAGCCCTAGCGGGGAAAAAGCATGCTCGAATTCGCGTACTTTCCCCTTATTCTTCGTCGCAACAATAAGAATGCCGCCGTCAGACTTCATGCTACACCTCTTGGCCCGGCTGGCCGGAAGGGATTTTGAGAGCGATCGCTCCAAGTGCTTCTTTCTGCGCAGCAATCAGTTCATAGATTCCCTTCTCACCTAGACCCAGCAAAAGATCCAGCTCTTGACGAGTGAACGGTCTTTCTTCGCCAGTCCCCTGAAGTTCAACAAAGGCACCGCCGCCAGTCATAACAACATTCATATCTACTTTCGCTTTGGAATCTTCTTCATAATTTAAATCCAGCAACGTTTTATCCCCTACAACACCGACACTGATTGCCCCCAAGAAATCTGTTATAGGAAACACTGACAACTTGTGCTGAAGTGCAATTTTGTTAATAGCAAAAGCCATAGCAACAAAAGCACCTGTAATCGAAGCAGTCCGCGTACCACCATCCGCCTGAATTACATCACAGTCCAGCGTAATACTACGCTCGCCTAACGCTTGTAAATTCACTACGGAACGAAGCGCTCGTCCGATCAGCCGTTGGATCTCCATGGTGCGTCCAGTAAGCTTACCGCGTGCAGCTTCACGCTGATTACGGGATTGGGTTGCCCGAGGAAGCATCGAATATTCAGCGGTTACCCAGCCTTTTCCTTGCCCTTTAAGAAACGGAGGCACTTTTTCCTCCACCGTAGCCGTACAAATGACTTTGGTATCTCCCATTTCAATGATTACGGAGCCCTCAGCATATTTATTCGTTTGGGTCGTTATTGTCAGCGGCCGCAATTGGTCGTCGTTTCGCCCGTTTGATCTCATCTTTTCTGCCTCCTACATCGTATAGCTAAAAGTTTAGCGCGAGTCCCGTTTCCCCGCATAAATAGCGAGTAGCACAATGCAAAGGACGTAACGTCTTTTTGAGCAACTTTTATTCTACCAAAGAGGAGGCACAAAAGCATCTTTTAAACCTTACAGGGTCATTCTATAACGGGATCTCATTCAAATATTCTGGTGCGGAAACAGGTTTACTGTAGTCCACATTATCTGTGTCCGTAATCGATTCCTTGCCGTTTAAGCGAATTTGGACCAGAGAATCATCCGAATTTTGTGCAACCGTCAGAACGACCGATTCCAGCATCTCAGCGGGTACACCTTTACCATCTTTGAACATATCATCCGTCAAGGACACGGTAACTACACCGTTCTGCCCAGCATCAACGGAATCAAGTATCGTTCCCTGCGTCATAACCATTTCCAGCCCATTTCCGGATTCAGGACCTGCAATCAATTCGTTCAAAGCAGCGGTCAGCTGTTCTTGTCCGGCGGGTACAAAACGGGTTACAGGAACATAATATTGGATACCGTCAGGAGATGTTGTGGAAAAATAAACAGTAACCGCACTGGAGTTCATCAGAAGTGGACCTTGCTTCGGTAAGTTAATGCCCATTGTGCGGGTTAATGGACGATCCAGCGGAGTTCCTTGAAGCGGCATCTCTGTGAGCTTTTTACCATCTACCCAGAGCTGTACGCTTTTAATGTCATCTTGACCGGTCAGCGTCCAAGTGATAGCTTCGAGGATTTTGCGTTCCTCTAAAGGATCATAGTTATTGAATTCTGAATTAAATTCGACAACAGCTGAATTCGACTTGTCTATCGTAATACTTTTGACTTCCGTTCCAGCTGGAAGAACACCTTGGAATCCTTCAGGCACGGATGAGGCATATTCTCCCTTGCTCACTAATGCCATTAACGAGTTTTTGAGTGCGCTGGAATCTTTACTCTTTGGCAAGCTTAGGGATACAGGAGCGAGTAATCCATTACCATCTTTCAAAAATACGGTTGTCCGGTCTCCGGAAGCACTACCCTGTGAAGTTTTGGTGCTGCCTTTAACCGCTGTCTGTGTATCATCCTCTATCACCGTACCGAATACACCTGAATCCAAAGTAGTATCCCCACTAGTCTGTAACATTTGCGCTTCAACCTCTGGTGGCGGAGCATCAATCGATGCCGATTCTGAACCAAACAAGCCACAGCCGGACAGCGCCAGTGGAACTGCGAGTAAGCAGACTGCGGAGATTCCGCGGATTTGTTGCATAGGTTTCATCATTTATTACCCCTTTCAAGGTTAGATATCATTTGTACTGCTATGTATACGAGACCTTTGTCCAAAAAATAACAACAGCTTATCCTAAATTGTTGGAAAAGCCTGTGAACTACTTCTTCAGCTCAAGTAGCGCCTGGATTTCAGTTCACTGGATCTCCCCTAGCTGGACAATTACGTCCGGTAAACGTACAATCTGAGATAACAACAGTCCTTAACATCATACTAACGTTTGCTGTAATGAAATGACTTACTAAACAACGAGGTGACTGAACATGGCTGATGAAAAAATCGAAAAAATACCCTACAGTCTGAACAGCAAGGCTGTCGCAGATGCGACCAAATTCTGGCTGAACAAGCGTGGAGTAACCCTGGAGGAAATCGCGGAGCTCGTTTTGTTTCTGCAACAGAAATACTATCCAAATTTAACGATGGATGAATGTATCCATAATGTAGAGATGGTGCTTAGCAAGCGAGAAGTACAAAACGCAGTACTAACAGGCATTCAATTAGATGTAATGGCAGAAGAGGGCAAGCTGCTCTCCCCACTTCAGGATATGATCGAAAATGATGAGGGATTGTACGGCGTAGATGAGATTCTTGCCTTCTCTATCGTGAATGTATACGGCAGTATCGGATTTACCAACTATGGCTATGTGGACAAGCTGAAGCCAGGTGTTCTTCAAAGGTTAAATGACAAAAGCACCGGACAGATCCACACCTACCTCGACGACATCGTCGGAGCCGTGGCGGCGGCAGCCAGTAGCCGAATCGCACACCGCAAGCAAGCGGAGCGCGAAATTGAGCTGGATTTGCCTCATACACCAGAGGATCGCGAAGAAGCCGCTAGGAAACTTGCGGAATATGATGAAACTCCGGAGTGAGGAGTTACAGGTACATCAAAGTAATGAGTTTGGGATGCATCATGTGAAATTCTGAGAAAAAGCGATTGTTTCACAAGCCCTGCGGGCTGCTGAGACAATCGCTTTTTGACCGGTTCGCTGAGTTCGCTGGGTTGATTGGGCTCGCTGGGTTCGTTGGGTTCGCTGGGCTATAGGGAAATCCTCCCTATAAAATAACGATTTTGGCATAAATCCAACGATTATACGGAATTCCTCCCCATAATCTCTATAAAAACCCCAATCTATAGCCAAATCAATAGAAATATAGGGAGGAATTCCCTATATTCAGCTCTAGAATAATTAAATACAAAATTATAGGGTGAAATTCCCTATAATTAATACCAACACTAGTTACTCGTCAAAAAGTGGTTCTATCCACGCTGTCAGACTCAGACGACGCTATACTCACTAATCACCCTAATTTGAACATTTTCGGACTCCAGAGACGCTATTCGCTCAAAAATGACCGAAAACACTACTTTGCACTAGTAATAACGCCTTTCTCGGACCGATACTAACCTCAAACGCTCCAAAATCCATGAATAGCATCATCTGAGTCCGAATACTTACGCTGGCGAATGAATAGGGAAGCGATGCAAATATAGAAGGATACGATAATAGATACTGGCATAGTAGGTAAGAGCTGAGAAACTACTAAACTCACTATTATCTCATTCTAACTAAGTCTCGCCTATGCTAAACCAGTAGCCTCAAGTAAATTTCATCCACTTTCAGCACCGCACACAGTAGCTCATATAACTTTCATCCATTATTCTTCACCGCTCTTAATAACTCATATAATTTTCATCCACCCTTTTCGCACAAATATCTACCCATTAACAAGAGTCCCTCTCTCCCAACACCACCTATTACTCACCGGATCATCTCTACTTAGTTACTCAAAAACAAAAAAAAGCAGTCCCCATAAACAGGACCGCTCATTAACGTTATACTCATCTATTACACTTCGATCTTGCAGGATACTCTAACTAATATGCTCTCCAACACTTTCAGCTGTGGCGAATAAAAAACCGCCGTTTTCCACCAGCATGACTATCCGCTCCCGGCGCACCAACTCTGCCAAATGTGCCAGGGTCTCACTCATCGCAAAGCGCATCTGGTGAACGGTGGTTACCCGGCTGCGAAACAGGATTTCGCACACCGCAAATCCGCTTAGCGGACCGCTGGTGAGCAGGGCTGCCGCTGTATCCAGCCGCTCCTCATGATGTGCGAGCAGGCTGTTTACCCGGTGCGCGAAGCCAGCGAAGGGCTCGCGGTGCCCCGGGAACGCCATGCTGACCGGGTAGCTGCCCAGTTCCCGCAGCCCCTGAAGGAACGTCTGCAGCGGCTGTGGATCGCTGCCTGGCAGCAGGCTGACATTAGGCGAGATCTGCGGGAGCACAGCGTCTCCGCAGATCATAAGCCCGCTGCCAGCATGATAAAGGCTCACATGCCCCGGTGCATGTCCGCCGGTAATAATGAGCTGCCATTCACGGCCGCCCATCTTGAAGGGCTCTGCCACATTGAAATAAGAAACGACAGGCTGCGGCTCCACTTGGGAATTAAAGCTTTCCAAGTGGGCTTTAATCCCGTTCGACCACTCATCTGTCATCCCATGCCGAGAGAAGTAAACCGGTAAAAAATCATTAATGTCTTTGCCATTGTCATTTCCTTTGTCATTTCCTGCATTTTCCTCAGCGTCACTCCCCGCATCTTCACCAGAACCATTGCCCCACATCAACAACGCTTCCGCATGGGCGCGCTCCGTCATCCACACCTTACAACCACTCTGCGACTGCAGCCAACCGGCTAATCCGTAATGATCGGGATGATGATGCGTGACGACGATATCCCGAACATCCTTCCACGATAAGTTTAGCTCCTGCAGAATCCCGAGCCAGCAATTCTCTGTATCCGGGCTGCGCGGACCCGGATCGATAATAGTCACTCTGCCATCTTCATCCGAAAGAATATAGCTGTTCACTTGACGAAGAGGCGAATCCATGGGCACCGAGACTTGGAGAATGTTCTTGTCCCATGAAGTAATTTCTGCCTTAGACATGGAGCGTTCACCACCTTTGAATCTTTTTCCGGAAACCATTTAGGGACGTGTTCCACTAAAGATCATCCGTGTGGACCTTTCTGCATCATAAACCTCATCTTCATAGCTGCCATGTACAGCTTCGAGCTGCAAGCCCGCTTCCTCGATCATCTTCCTGAACGCCTCCAGTGAATAAAGCTTCACACGCTCATGATATTGACGAGGCGTAGGGTCATTCTTAGTGGTTAGAATGATGTCCTTCTTCACATAACCATCCTCAATCCGGCGTGACTCATCTATCAAATTCTCTCCGTCCTCACGCGTAGAATGCGGCACCAGATGACGAATCACATACGCAGGATTCAAAAAATCAATAACGAACTTGCCACCTGGCTTCAGCAGACGATAAATTTCACGCAGAACCTTTACTTGCTCCTCATCTTTTTCAAAATAACCAAAAGAAGTGAACAGATTAACTACGGCATCGAATCCTCCATCTAATGGTAAATCACGCATGTCGGAACGGATCCAGGTTACCTTCTCCGCCCCGATTTGAGATCGAGCTTCACGCAGCAAGACCTCCGACAAATCCACTCCGGTAACCTCGTACCCTTCCTCCGCAAGTGCCAGAGAATGACGTCCCATCCCACAACATAAATCCAGCACTTTCGAACCTGGAGGAAGTCCCAGCCAGGCGATCATCTGATCTACTTCTTTACGTGCGCCACCGAAATCCCGGTGTTTATACACGATCAGATAATCTTCTCCGAAGCTTTTTTCATACCATTCAGTCATGTTGACTCTCCTCCTACAGGCGTCATCCTGCAACTCCTCTTATGTATGCTAATGTATCGCCATTGTACAGTCTTTTGCTGACAAACTCAAAGAAGAGTCATCATCGTGGCCTCTTGGGCTTTAATGATAACTCTTATTGAAATTACCTTTACACACGCTGCTGCAAATAGACCCTTGCTTCATAAGGACGAAGCTTAAAAGAACGAATATCATGATCTTTTGACTGCGGGTAATTACTGATTAATAACTCCAGCTGATCTGGATCGAACCCCGCTGGCCATTCGAATTCAGGCTCTGTATCAAAAAAATTCAAAATAACCAACAACCGCTGATCCTCTAAAGTTCGGGTATACGCATAAATCTCAGTATGCTCTGCAAGCAGTAGCTCATACGATCCGTACACAATCACCTTGTATTTTTTTCTTAACGCAATCAGCTGTTTATAGTAGTTATAAATGGAATCGGGATCTTTAACCGCATTGCCGGCATTAATCTCCATATGGTTGGAATTCACTTTAATCCAGGGCGTCCCCGTTGTAAAACCACCTGCATGTCCATCGTCCCACTGCATAGGGGTACGGGCATTGTCCCGGCTTTTATGATGAATTGCAGACATAATCTGCTCTTCTGGAACACCGTTCTTTCGCTTTTCTTCATAATAATTAAGTGTCTCCACATCCCGGTATTCATCAATGGAATCGAAACAGACATTCGTCATGCCGATTTCTTCTCCTTGATAAATATAAGGTGTGCCTTCCAGCATATGAATAAAGGTCGCCAGCATTTTGGCTGAAGGAATCCGGTAAAAGAGATCGTTCCCGAACCGAGATACCGAGCGCGGCTGGTCATGGTTACATAAATAGTTCGCATTCCAGCCTCTGTCATGTAGGACCGTCTGCCAGTTGCTCATGATCTTTTTCAGCTCTAGTAGACTCCAGGGAACCACATCCCATTTTCCGCTACCCGGTGAAGCGGCATCCAGAAACATATGCTCAAACTGAAAAGTCATATTCAGCTCCCGACGTCCATCACCTACATAATCCAGTGCCTGCTCTGGTCCGAGTCCCGAGGTCTCTCCTACCGTCATAATATCGTAGAAATATAACACATTATCGTATAGATTCTGTAGCAAGGTATGTACATCCTCCAGATTGGAGAACATACCATAGGCCCTAACCGTAGGTGTTCTGTTTGGGTTATCTGCATCTGGATACCCTTTCGTCTTCACGATATGTGCAATCGCATCAAAACGAAATCCATCCACGCCCTTCTTCAGCCACCACTCCACCATTTCATGCAACTTATCAATGACCACTGGATTCTCCCAGTTCAGATCGGGCTGGTATTTGGAGTAGAGATGCAGATAATATTCATCCGTCCGCGGATCAAGCTCCCAGACCGAGCCACTGAAATAAGACTCCCAGTTGTTCGGGGGACCGCCATTTTTACCTTTTCGCCATATATAATAATCCCGTTTAGGATTGTCCTTCGACGACCTGGATTCTACAAACCAAGGATGCTCATGAGACGTATGGTTCAGCACCAAATCCATCATCAGCTTCATTCCACGTGCGTGCATTTCCCTAAGCAAATGGTCAAAATCATCCATCGTGCCGAATTCCTTCATAATGTCACAGTAATCACTGATATCATACCCGTTATCATGGTTAGGTGATTTATAAATAGGACAGACCCAGATCACATCTACACCTAGGTCCTGTAAATAATCCAGTCTGGATATAATCCCTTGTAAGTCTCCGATTCCATCTCCGTTACTGTCCATGAAGCTGATCGGATAAATCTGATACACGACGCTTTCTTTCCACCATTTGGGGTTCATAACTCGGTTACCTCCTATTTAGCTATATGTAGAGTTTAACCACACAGAGCCTAGTAGATAACAAATCCCCCTACTTTCCTAATCCCTTTTAATATGTGAAGGTGTAAGTCCAGTCCATTTTTTAAAAGTAGCACTGAAGTGACGATCCTCGCCGTACCCTACCAATTTTGCATGACCTTATTCAAAATCGTAGACAATTCTTCAAGCGTCTCTACTTGTGGTGCCTGCTCCATCCAATTGACCAAATGCTGCTACCATTCGAAGCCAGCGACTTGTTTTTCCTGCGCGAGTCTCTTTAATCGAACTACAAAAGCAGTTGCCCGGATATTCACCTCTTGCTTGAGACATCCAGGGTTGCCGCGAAAACGATCCAGCCATTTCTCAAGTAGATCAATCACGAGCTCATTGCTCCCAACACCCACCGCCACAAGCATCTCATCCTCGAGCACATTTAATTCAGAATCATCTAAAATCCCGATTTCCTGTGGAGCGCCACCTATAACTCCCGTTCCTTCTGTATAGTAATAGACACCGCCTTTTCCGTTCAAAAATCGCGATTCCATCGCCTGAAGGGCTTCTTTATACGACAGATGCGCTTCAGAAATATCCGAACGACAGGAGCCAATAGCAATATATGGCGAACACCTTCCTCACCTCGGAGGATCTGAAGACCATTCCGTTCTCCATTATGAAATTCGCCGGAGAATACTCGTCCAACTACGGCGCTCAGTTCGCTGTTATGACGATCATTGCCATCCCAACCATCCTGATCTATCTGCTCTTCACAGAACAGATGACCAAGGGAATTACCGCTGGGTCTGTTAAGGGTAATACAAAAAGGATAGATAACTCTAGCTTTACTTCTCCAACATTTTATTGACATTAACTTTCAACTCGTATATGATTTCCTTAGGCAAAAACACAACGAATTTAAATCAAAAATTTAATATATCCCGTAAAGGGGAGTAGCTGTTAAATAAAGTCGTCAATACGAGAATATGAGGATATTCTCCGGCTTTATTGGCAATTCAACATTGTTAGCGAGACCTTTACCAATCAGGTTAGACCTTTATTCCAAAGGCTAATCTGTTTGGTAAAGGTCTTTTTTATATAAAAATGGTTAAAATGGTATAGTAAGTATCTTTTAGTAGATATTTGCATTAGAAAAGGGAGGACAACAGTAATGGATTGGGGATTAGTATTAGAATATGGCTGGGTATTACTCGTTCTTGTAGCACTTGAAGGACTACTAGCCGCAGATAACGCATTAGTATTAGCAATTATGGTTAAGCACCTTCCTGATGAGGAAAGAAAGAAAGCACTATTTTACGGATTAGCCGGAGCCTTCGTATTCCGCTTCGGATCACTATTTGTCATCTCTTACCTGGTTGATATCTGGCAAGTACAAGCCATCGGCGCGATCTATTTATTATTCATCGCGGGGAATCATATCTTCCGAAAACTATTGTTCAAGAAGCCAGTTACGGATGAAGCAGCTGAAAGTGGTACTGGTGCTGCAGTCAACAAAAAGAAATCCAGCTTCTGGTTTACTGTATTTAAAGTAGAAGTTGCTGACATCGCCTTCGCGGTCGATTCCATTCTTGCAGCAGTTGCCCTCGCGGTTGCTCTACCTGCAAGTGGTCTTCCAAAAATTGGTGGACTTGACGGCGGTCAATTCCTCGTCATCTTTGCCGGTGGATTTATCGGACTGGTCATTATGCGTTTCGCGGCTTCCTTCTTCGTTAAATTGCTCCACACCCGTCCAGGTCTTGAAATTGCAGCCTTCTTCATCGTAGGTTGGGTCGGAGTTAAGCTAGCAGTCATTACATTGGCACACCCTTCACTTGGTGTTCTTTCCGAAGATTTCGCACATAGCACTTGGTGGAAGCTCACCTTCTATGTTGTGCTCGTGCTCATCGCTGCAATTGGTTGGTTTATGAGTAGCAAGGTTGAGGAGAATGCTAAAGAAAATCCAATTAAAGAAGTAGATAAACAACTTCATTAATTGGATTTGAATCACAAAAACAAATATAACCCGAAAGACGCACCCTTTCTGTAAAGGTGTTTGTCTTTCGGGTTATTTTCTTTTATCCCCTATTCTTATTGACCAATGATCTGATCGGTCTTTCCTTGCAGTTCCACTAGCTTCATAATCACCGAAGCCGCCAGTGCTTTCGTTACTGTCTGCTGCGGATTAAACTTGCCGTTGTCATCCTTTAAGAGTCCCAATTTCACAACAAGAGCCACTGCACCCTTATTGTTTATAGATGAACTATCGCTAAATTGACTTACAGTTACATCTTTATCAAGATAGGCTGAGAGTTTGTTGTATTTCAAAAAATTAGCCAGCTGAACAGCAAGCTGTTCCCGGGTTAACTTACTATCTATTTGCAGACTCTCATCCTTGTTGATCCACTTACGATCTGCTGCATAAGTAACAGCATCATAATAAGAATTTTCAGGCTTCACGCCTGCCACAGTTTTTCGTTCATTATTATTATAATAATTGCTGAAATTCGGATTAGAAGCCTTGGCAAGATAGGTTAACCAATCGCCAACAGATATTTCTTGATCTGGGTTCACTTTGCCATCGGCATCCGGAGTAATCACATGGTATTTTACTAATTCTGATAAAGGTTGTTCCGCTGCGTGGCCTTTGATATCCGTCGCAGATATTTGAGCATCTTGCTGACCAAGGTAATCATAGACCGCAACCCATTTTCCAGTGGCTGCATCCAAAACCTGAGACAATCCATTAAATTCAGCAATGGTTGTATCATATATCAGTTTCACCTTTGGCGCTACATAGCTATTATAAGCATTGTATCCACCAACCTGAGTGTATCTTAGCTTAGTTTGATATTTAGGTTTATAGGTTTCGAGCGCTTCCTTCTTGGAAATTTTTTCATCAGGCGATAATGTGATTTCATCAATACCTTTTATCCGATTCCCCATGTAAGAAATCAGTCTGCCGTAAAGATCCAAGCTTACCGAAATGGTACTGTCACTCACAGGAATCCCTTGATGAACTCTAATAAACTGATATCTGTATCCTGATCCGTCTGAAGTCACGCTTGAGTTAGCTCCATATTCTACAAGCTTTAGCTTCTGACTCGCCTGAGGATATAGACTATTAATTATACTAAGTGCTTTGGTCTTAGCTTCAGTCTCACTAAGCTTCTTCCCTCCAGCAGGAGCCGGCTCTTCCTTCTTATCCTGAGTAACACCATAAGCTTGAGCTTGGTACTGCAATATTTCACCAGTCTTTGCATCGATCTCGGCAGAGGATTGTTCTGGGAAGCCAGCACCAATGAAACGTTCATTTCCATTACCACCCCAGTTTAACTGCCAGATCTTCCGATCCGTATCCTGATAGTCATTTCTCAAGCTTTGAGAGATCAATTTACGATCTGCTGGAATATAAGCAACCTTCTTTACAAGCTGCTCTGCTTCTTTTGCAGAGAGCTCTGTAGTTGAGCTTCTTGCTTGAAAGACATCCTTGGTCTTGGTTAAATCTGAATACACGACTGCAGTGGATACGGATTCTTTTCCTTCTAAATCTATTCTCTTGCCGGTCAATGCATCGATAGGATATAGAGATTGATCTATTGGACGCCAGCCTACAATCCAGTTGTTAGGTTTTCCGTTCTTATAAATAGGAGTGTAAAAAAGACCTACATCAAACTGTTCCGCAAATTGCTTCTGTGCTTGCTCCAGGGTAATCTTGGGCTGCGCAGACGGGTATTCAAGTCCTTGAGAAAACTTAGAGAATTGCGTTACATTTCCGTTGCCATCCACAATTATGTTAATGTTATCCGATCCAGAAGGAATACCATTCTTCATGACACTGAAGTAATAACCATATTGAACAGGACCGAATAAAGCATTCGAAAAGTAATTATAACCAGCATTCTCATTTAATTGCAGATCACTGCTCTTAACCGATGAGGCTGCTTTAGCCACAAAAGCCTTGGCGATCTCCAGTGCCTGAGGCTGCGATACTTTCGGTGGATAATAGGATTCGTTGTTCTCACGAGGGTATGAAATGTACGTATTGATGATATCTCCATTAATGGCATCTATCTCACTGCTAAAGCCATGTCCCATATTCCCCTCTTGAATCTGCCACTGAATATTCCAGATCATTTGATTTGTTGGAACGGGGGAGCTTTGGTTAGATCCCAGTTGAACATTGTTTACAGTTGCATCTTTTAAAGATGGGAATAGTTCTCTTAGCTTCGCAACCGCTTGCTCCTGCGTAAATTTTACTTTTGTCGGATCAGCCTCGGAGGTCGTAGTAGTAGTCGGGGCTTGTGCGCTAACCTGTGTTACAGAAGTGTTGCTACTAACAGATGTAGAATCGGCTGCGGCCAAGCTTGGAGGTAACAATAACGCGAGTGCCACTGAAGTGATCAATACCGTTTTAACTGTCTGATGAACAAAGTGAGTATTATTGCTTTTCAAAAGAATTCATCCTCCTCTAACACGTGATTCATAACATTATACAGATATCTCCTTATATTTTCCATATTTATTTAACGACAGGAAATTACAAGGTTTATGTAATGTATGCTATATAAGCTATAATGGTAGGCAGCTACAGCTTAATCATCTATGAAAGGGGGCCATTCACATCACTGATTGGAACCTTCAGCCGCTTATAGACGGTATTACTGGCCTAGAAATTCGTAGTTGTCTAATCGTTCAACATGGAAAACCCATAATGGAGCATTATCGCGAGCATGAAATCGCTAAGGAACTAGGTAAAATTAACTCATGCACCAAAAGCGTGCTCGCCGCCCTAGTCAGCATAGCCATAGATAAACAAATCATTCCACCACCTGATACACCAATTTCTCTATTTTTCCCTTTATTAAAGGAGGATCAGGATCCAAGAAAAAGAGAGATCACAATCAGTCACTTATTAACAATGACTGCAGGCTTTAACTGGACGGAGTTTGGGGGGCAGAATTCCTTTCCGACCATGACTAGAACCGCAGACTGGATAAAGTTTGTGCTCGCCCAGCCGCTATCTCATATGCCAGGTACTGTGATGAACTATAACTCCGGTTGCTCTCAGCTCTTATCCGCTATCCTGCGTGAATGTTCTGGACAAGACGTTGCAGCATTTGCTGAAGATCAGCTATTTCAGCCGCTTGGCATCGAAAGCTACCGCTGGGACAGTGATCCGCAAGGCATACATACCGGTGGTTTTGGCCTTTATATGAAGCCTGAGGATATGTTGAAATTCGGTCTCCTTTATTTGCAAGAGGGGCGCTGGAAGGATCAGCAGCTCATTCATTCGGGTACTGTTCAGAAGTCCACTCGCCCTTATGTTGCAGCCACGCTTCCACAGAAGGGCTTCTACGGATGGCACTGGTGGGTATCCTCATTCCATGCAGGTACAGAGCAGCAGCCAAATGAGATCCCTTATTATTTTGCGCTTGGCTTCATGGGCCAGCATATTATTGTGGTTCCTTCCTACGAGCTGGTCGCAGCCATCACTGCGGATAAATACAAGAAAGGCTCACCGGCTAATGTGTTCGGTCGATTTATCGTGCCAGCGCTTCTTGGGCAGTAACGATAGGGGGATACCACACACTCCCATTATGAAAGAAGGAAGCCGGTTGACTGACCCGGCTTCCTTCTTCTTATTCAGCTTCGACACAACGAAGCTCAAGTCGTTAATTTTGCATACACAACGAAAAATAACATCATTTCTCCAATGATCAGGTAATTAGGAACCAGGAACAATAAATCTACTGCGAAAAAAACGCCAAGTAAACCTAATAATAACGCTAAATGAAATATCCCTAATCTTTGCTGTAAACTTCTATATTTATGGAAGACCAGTGAGGTAGAGAAGAAGTAGAGCAGTACCGATCCAAAAATAAAACACACCATAAATGTATAATTCAGCTGATCTAAAAATAGCAGTTGGATCGAAGCTGCAATCATACTCAAGGATACATAAATAAATAAATGCCCATAAATTATGGTTTGCCCGGCAGTCTCTATGCTCTTGTCCACTTTCTTTTCAACATTATCAAAATATTGCCACCACATAGCTATAATTAATAGAAAAGTTAATAGTGCAAATAAAATAGATTGCCACGTCCATTGGCTGGACTGTAAGACCGCAAGTATACTGACCACTGATTCGCCAAGTAGAATGAGGGTAAACAAGGAGAAACGCTCTAATAAATGATGAGTATTTATAGGGCTTTTCACCAAGTATCTCCGACCGATTAAGGGGAGCAAGATGTCTATAGTAATTCCCGCATACAGTACTACATAACGAATCCAAGAGTCGAAGAAAAGTGATAAAGCAGAGATCACTAATCCAATCCAAAATCGACTTCCCAAATACCGGGCAGTGCTCTTTCTATCAGCCGCTTCATTCTTATTTACCGTAAGATATTGAATGGCTGTCATAGCTCTTAAACCAACATAACCTGTTAAGAATGGCATATAATATTGATCGAAGTTAACCGATAAGCTCGCCGTCATTATTAATACAAAAAATAATTGCAGAATCAGAAATATCCGATGTGAAAAGATGTCTTGTCCAAACCGATTTACAAATAGCGATTGCCCTACCCAAGCCCACCAGATCGGAACAAATATTAAGATGAACTTGGATAAGTATTCAAGCGGTATTGTACCCGCCTCTACATGCAATAGGACATGACCCGCTTTTGAAACTGCAGCTACAAAAAGCAGATCATAAAATAGTTCCAGCCAAGTAACTTTCTTCTCAGCAATGGATGCTGTACTGTGCTCAAATCCCGATGTGCGCTTATTCATCATTTTACTCCCTTGGTTTGGATGTGTTGGATCCCTGACACAGCTAATTCCGCCACTTCATAAACTTGTAATCAAGAAAATCAACAAGTAAGAAGAGGACAAACCCCACCAAACTGAACAGCATAATTCCCGCGTACATCTCCGGATAATCCAGTCTTAACCAAGCATCCATAATGAAAAAGCCCATACCATGCTCGGTACCATAAATCTCCGTGAAAAAGAGGACAGATATCGCTGTTCCAAGCGAAATACGAATCGTACTCAGAATGACCGACAGTGCACCCGGCAGTGTCACATGCCAGAATTTCTGCACCGTACTTGCCCCTATACTCGTTAAGACATCATAGGTATTCTCAGGAATAGCCTTCACACCATCCCTGACGGAGATGATAATCTGGAACAAGAGAATCAGCATGATCATTAAGATTTTAGACGTTTCACCAAGCCCGAAGAATAGCATCACAACGGGAAGTAGAGCGATTTTTGGGACAGGATAGGTTAAATAGACGACAGGGTCCAGCAGCTTATTCCAAGTCAGCGAACGTCCCATCAGAAGACCAATGAGCAGTCCAATGATTAACGCCAGCACTACACCTGCAAAAATTCTGAACAAGCTATACCCTACATTTAAAGCAATCTCCTGACCACCTAAGTGAAACATAGCGTTATATACAGCGAATGGACTCGGCAAAATCGAATGATTCATAAGCAAATAGGCAATATACCAAACCACATTCATACAAAAGAACACAAACAACAGTCTTATGATGTGATGAATCCGATTTTTTCTCACCATATCTCCTGCATTACCTTTCTGATTCGCTTAGTCTGCTCAAAGAAATCTACACTGTCCCGCTTATCTTCATGCTTCATCTGAAACACCAATTGATTGTCGATCATTTCTGGAGCTTCTTCTTTATTAGATGGCATAACAATAATTTTCTGCCCCAGCAGAATAGCTTCTTCCACATCATGGGTAACAAATAAGGTAGTCGCCGGGTGCGCTAACCAGTTATCCAAAAAGAGAATCTGCAGCGTTTCCCGCGTAATCGCATCAAGTGCGGAGAAAGGCTCGTCCAGCAGTAAAATAGTGGGCAAAATGGCGAATGCTCTGGCGATTGCCACTCTTTGCTGCTGTCCTCCACTGAGAGATAGAGGGTAACGTTCAGCTAAATCAGAGATTCCCATCGATGAAAGCCACTGATTAATCTGGTTCTCCCGTTCTTGCTTGGATGTGCTCGCAGTATGCGAGATCCTCATTGCAATTTGAATATTATCATGTACAGTCTTCCAAGGGAGAAGCCCGTAGTTTTGCGGTACCAGACCGATCAGAGTTTCTTTATCATGCACGGATTTTTCATTAAAAAGAATTTGCCCCATATAGCTTGGCAGCAAGCCCGCAATCGCCCGTAATAAAGTAGATTTTCCGCTGCCAGAGGGTCCGATGATCGTGTAAATCCCATGCTCCGGTAAAGATAGATCCATCTTTCCCAAGGCCAGTTGACCTGTCTTATACTCTACTTTAAGGTCCTTAATGACGAGTCCTTTATTTCTTGAATTGGACATCAGAAATCACATCTACAGCCGAGATATTTTTGCTAAGCAAACCTTTTTCCCGTGCCCATGCAAATGCGGCTTCTACTTCTTTCACATCCACTTGATTGGCAGGGACATAATCAGGCACCTTGATCTCATCTTTCAACGTTTCTGGATAACCAACTTCTTTGATCACAAGATCGATATATTCGGATTGATCATGAGATTTCATATACGCTACAGCCTCGTCATAAGCAGCATACATATTGCGAATCGCATCTGCCTTAGCATCAATAGCGGTTTGCGGGAAGGCCAATACAAATGGATTCACTCCCGCTGTATGCGTTGAGCTAAGCACGCGCAAGCCTGAAGCTTTACCCATAGTTACAAATGGTTCAGGCAAAATAGCTGCATCCGCCTTATTGTTCTTAAGCAATTCTAAACGGGTAGGGATTTGTGGAACCTCAGTTACCGTAATATCATCTTCTGTCAAACCCGCTTGTTTCAGCATCATTGCCACCGTATATTGTGTGGAAGTATTTTTGGACAAAATCACGGTTTTGCCTTTCAGATCCTTCACATCTTGGATGGCATCATTCCCAGTCAATAAATCGAATTCACCAAAAGTTGTGCTAGTGATTTTCACATCCAGCCCGGCTTCATTGTAGATAGAAATCGCAACCAAATCAGCACTGATCCCCTCTAACTTGCCTGCTTGAAAGGCGACATCACGGTCTTTTGCACTCTTGAACGTTTGGATATCTAGGTTCACTCCATGTTTCTTATCAAAACCTTGCTCATGAGCAATTACAAAAGGAATCGCATCAATCGAGGGCAATAAACCAAGCGATAAAGTAACAGCTTCTTTTGAGGTCTCTGCTGCGTTTCCCTCTGTTGATGCTGTATTCGTGTTATTCTTTGAACCACAACCAACTGCAAGTACAGCGATGACAACGACCATCATCGACAACATCAACATTCTTTTTAGTGCTTTTTTCTTCATAAAACTCTCCTACCTCCATTAATCTTTCTATAGTAGACATGCCCCTATTCTTTGCAATCGGCAAAAGAGCATGCAAAAAGCCCTTAAGCTGTTCCAGGACGCTTCAGGTAGTGTAATTTTACATCAGTCATCACAGCTTGTATATTCATAAATTTAAATAGTTATATTTATCACATGCTTAGATGCAAAAAATCCGAACCATCCTGCAAGGAATCCCCCCCTGCAAACTGCTCCGGATTTTCGCTAACTATACCTCATAGTTCACTACATAATTCTGCAGCTCTGTATTGTAAAAGCCGATACTATATTCAGTAACCTTACCCAGCTCATCATAAGAATAACGGGTTCGCTTCAACAAGGGACACTTCTTATCAAGGAGCAATATCTCCTCTACATCAGGCGGAGGAACGGCAACGGAAAATTCATCACGCAGTTTCTCTAAGGAAACGCTCCGCTCTTCAAGCAGTTCATACAAGGACTGGGCACTTAAGTCTAGTAGGTCCAAATCATCCATACCATTTACTAAATAATGTGTGTAATGAACGTATGGAATATCATTGAGGGTGTATATGCGTTCCAAGCGTATACAACGTTCGCCGAATAAACGATAGGCTTCACTTTCGGCTTCATTATATACTCGCTCCGCCTTCAGCCATTGCTTCCGAATTTGATGCCCTTCATCCACTAGAATTTCCGTGAATTTTTTCCACTTGGACAGCTTGGAGGATGAGGTATTACGGATCACCTTCGTTCCCTTGCCGCTCCCTTTCTCCAGAAATCCTTCTTGGACGAGCTCCTGAATGGCACCGCGCACAGTGATCTTGCTGACATTGAATTCCTGCTCCAGCTGAGGTTCGGAAGGAATATTCAATCCAATAGGATAGACTCCGTGAAGAATCCGATCCTTTATAATATTTGCAATTTGCATATATAAGGGCTTATCTTTTCGGGACAAACTCAAGAGGTTCACTACCTTTCTACATCGCCTACGGATAGAGTCATAGCTCGAAGTATATCCGCTTCAGAAGCCATGGGAGTGTCGCCCTCGACAGTATGGGCCAGCATACTAGCGGCAGCGGCAAACCGTACGGTCTGCTCAGGTGTAAATCCTGTTAGCTCGCCATGCACAATTCCGCTCGTATAGGCATCTCCAGCCCCTATTCTATCATAGACGAGAAATCTCAGCGTATCCGAAAAGAAGAAGCTCTGATTCTTATAAAGAAACCCACGCAGTGAATGTGAATTGTCACCATGAATACTGCGATGGGTGCCTGCGATCACCGAGATATCGAACTGCTTCGCAACTGCCGGAATAAGTTCGATCAGCTGCTCTTCACGTTCAGTTTGTACCGAGCTCATCCCCAAGATAAAGATCGCGTCCTTCTCATTCATCATTACGATATCGGCCAGCTGCAGCATCTCCTCGTAATGTGGCTTCGCTTGTGAATAGCCTTCTGGTCCCCACAAGGACGGACGATAGTTGCAATCAAAGATCACAGTCCCACCCTGCTGCTTGACAGCTCTAGCCAAAGATTTCATATGATGACGTACACTATCGTTCATAGCCAGCGTAATGCCGCAGAAATGGATCACATCCAGACTTCGCGCAATCTCTTCATAATTATAAGTTTCCTCAGGTGCCGTATTGAAGCTGCTCTCCAGACGATTACTATAAGTCACCTTGCTTGGACGTGCACCAAATCCATTCTCCAAGAAATACAAGCCTAGATATTCTCCTCCTCGTATAACGAGCCTAGAAGAAATCCCCAGCTTTCGCAAATACGCCGCAGCAGCCTCTCCCAAAGAAGTATTCGGCAAACGTGAAATCAAAGCACCTTCATGCCCGAAGCGTGCCAGTGCAGAGCTGACATTAACCCCGGTGCCAGAGAATGAATAATTCAATGTGTTTCCCTGTGATAGCAGCTGAACTCCCGGCACCTGCAGACGCATCATCACTTCTCCGAATGCCCCGATTCGTTTAGGCATATTTATCTGTCAGCCTCTTCATAATTCCAAGCAAATCACGCACATCCTGGGTCCGGGTCTGGCCCGATTCTTTATCGATAATGGATGAGTAGACATGTGGAATCACTTGTGGCACCCCTGCTTCAAGCGCAATTTCCAATATTTCCTCGAAATTGTCCATATCAATTCCACCGGTTGGTTCGAGTGCAAACCCTGCCTCAGCACAGGCCTTAGCGACAGAGCGGTACTCCTCTTTACGGCTTAATCCCTCCATCGGGAAATACTTCAGGGCATTACCACCCATATCCCGAACAAGCGCAATGGCTGATGCTATAGGTACAATCGCCGCTTCACTCTGCGCAGCGCTGAAGACTCCTGTAGAAATATTCACATAACCAGCGTGACCAGAAGGGGCGATCATGCTGTTGATCCAGCTGTCTTTCCCATCAAGATTAGCGCGTGTAGCTCCAACCACCGGGAATGCCTGGTTAATATGACTACCCGGATAATGCTTAGCAATCTCGGCCACAATTGCCGCTTGGCGATTATCTCCTGCACCTAAGCCAATGGATACAGCATCTTCAATCTCTTGACCATATTGCTTCATGGCTGTTACGGCTTCTTCAACCGTCTTATAATCCTTAGAGAGCACACCGACCAGCACATATCCTTCCGCCGCTTCATAAATCTCTTTAGCATTAGCGATATCTTTAGCGAGTACATTTAATGCGGTGCGGCCCTTATAAAAACGTTGTGAAATCGTCATCTTATTGTCCCCCTATTAATTTATGAATGCTGTCTACAATCACTTGCAGATCATCCCCCAGAAGCGGCCGTGGATCAATATCGAAATATCCCTGCTTCACTCCATAATCGCGGGTATAGATCGCAATCTGGCCTTGCTGCAACCCCTCTACCAATTCCTTCGCCGTAATACCAGCCTGCTGAGGATCAACCTGAACTCGGCCGCGATAGATGGTACGCCCCGCCTCATCCTGCACAATGGCTACACGAATTCCAGGAAGATGATTCAGGGCCATTAGTGCCTGCAAAGACGCTTGCTCGATGTCGCTTCTGTCTTCCTTCACCATGTATTCCTCTAAAGCTTGCAGTAGGCCAAAGGTTGTTTCTTTACCGACTTTCATACTGCGCCCTATTCCATACAATTGGACCTTAACCCATTCCACATAATTACGTTTGCCGGCAATGATACCGGAGGTAGGCCCTTCAATCGCCTTGGACCCACTATAAATCGCCAGGTCAGAGCATTTCACATATTTACAGAGGTCTTCTTCCGCTGCGGCATCAACGATTAGCGGCACCCCTTTACGCTTGGCGATCTCCCACGCTTCTTCAACGGACAACATATTTTTCTGCACCGCATGGTGGGACTTCACATACAGAATGGCAGCTGTATGCTCACCAATGGCGTCCTCTATATGCTCGGCCCGGCCTTCATTCGCATAACCGACCTCAATTAATTTCCCTCCGCCTAGATAGACCATCGTTTCCACTGGAGCTCCGTACTGTACATTATGCCCCTTCAGAATGATGATTTCATTGCGTGGAATGACTTCTTGGTGCAAACGTTCACTGCGGCGCAGATTACCTTGGGTCACTAGCGCCGCAACGGACAATGCAATACCGCTGGAGGCTGAGTTAACGATAAGCGCTGCTTCAGCGCCGAGAATTCGTGCCGTGTAATCTCCGGCTTTATCCACCAGATCCGCTATTTCCACATAACTCTGTCCGCCTTGCTTCATCGCCTCCATCACTGTGTCAGACGGAGCCGACACCCCCAAGATACTCATTCTGCCGCTTGCATTGATTACGCGTTTAAGCCCGTATTTCGCATTTAATGAATTCCCCACCTATAACCACTCCTTTTGCATGGATTACTTTATCCGTCACTCTTTCTTCTCCTTCAGAATCAACAAGCACTGCAGACTTATGCTGCAGGGTGAAGAGGGTCAAGTTTGCAGAATCTCCCACCTGAATTCGGCCTAGCTCCGGCCTACCCAGCCATTCCGCCGCATTAGAAGTAACCGCTGCCACAATCTCATCCAGAGCATAGCCCAAACTTAGAAACTTGGAAAGTACATTAGACATGCTGAAGACAGGTCCCTTCATTCGGTTCACTCGATAAATATCCGTGCTAATCGTATTCAGTCCAATACCGTTACGTTTAGCTGCCTCAGCTACCTTAAATGAGAAGCTTGCTGTTCCATGCCCTACATCCAGATGAACTCCCCGTTCAATAGCCTCAGTCAGTACCTGAAGCGGCTGACCATCCGCAGCAAACAAATTATTCTCTTTTCCGTTGAGATAATGGGTCACGATATCCTTACGCTGCAAAAGGGGCATAACCTCTCTGATATCTGGCGGTGCTGAACCGATATGTACCATTAACGGCAGCCCCGTCTCTATTGAGAGGCTACGTGCAATATGCAGTGGTTCAATCCCGCTGGCACCGACAACACTCTTGCTGATTCTGGCCTTTAATCCCACGATCATCTCCCCGTAAGTTCGGACAGCTTGCAGGATCTTCTCCTTATCAATCCATTCCAAGTTGGATAATTCGTCAATTCTTAGCAGTCCGATCCGCGAGATATTTAAGAAAGCCAGCACATTCGTCTTAGCCAGAGACGCGTCCCGAGCCAGGTCACCTATCCGATCCGCCCCGCAGCTGCCGGCATCGACTAGAGTGGTGACCCCTTGCCGGACACCGATCTCATCGATCTCGTCACCATACGGATCAAATTCGCGAAAGGCATGCACATGCATATCGATCCAGCCGCTGGATACGTACGCGCCTAAACCTTCCCACTCCTGCCTCCCACGCGCCTCACCTGCCGGGGTGATCTCAGCGATCTTGCCATTCTCGATTACAATGTCGATCTCTTCTCCGCTTACTCGTTTCACCTGACGGAGCACGTATCTTTCATCCATTGTTCTCACCTTTTTCTATATAACATTATAATGTTTAAAATAACACGAAAACCGCATTAAGTAAATATAACGTTATAATGTTTATATATAAAAACTAAATCACCTTGTCGGGTTAATAGGCATTACTTAGTTTGAATTTATAGCTTATGGAGCACTTGTTGTACTCTCCGCAGCAATTTTCAGTGGTTTGGCGAGTAAGAACTCTAGTGTTGGTAGAGGATTTTGCTTAGGTAGAACGTGTTATAGGGAAAACCTCCCTATAAATTAGGTCACAGCTGTTATCTGAACAGGTTATACGGAATTTTGGACCTCTGTCAAGAAAGTGGACACCCATTATGCTGCCTTTCTCTTATTAAATTGCGCAGCAAACCGAACCGGTGAAAGGTAGCCTAGTGCACCGTGGATTCGTTTTCTATTGTAAAAAA
>NZ_CAKMAB010000022.1:0-97364 GCF_924513355.1 Paenibacillus pseudetheri | reverse complement strand
CCCGTTTGGTGGCGATAGCGGAGGGGTTCCACGCGTACCCATCCCGAACACGACCGTTAAGCCCTCCAGCGCCGATGGTACTTGGACCGAAGGGTCCTGGGAGAGTAGGACGTTGCCAAGCGGATATTCCCTGATAGCTCAGTTGGTAGAGCACTCGACTGTTAATCGAGTTGTCACAGGTTCGAGTCCTGTTCGGGGAGCCATGCTCTCATAGCTCAGCAGGTAGAGTGCTTCCATGGTAAGGAAGAGGTCACCGGTTCGAATCCGGTTGAGAGCTCCACAGATTTGCAAGGCCCGTTGGTCAAGGGGTTAAGACACCTCCCTTTCACGGAGGTAACATGGGTTCGAATCCCATACGGGTCACCAACTTTTACTTGTACTTACCCTTAGAGGGTCCCATAGATATGGAGGCTTAGCTCAGCTGGGAGAGCATCTGCCTTACAAGCAGAGGGTCGGGGGTTCGATCCCCTCAGCCTCCACCATAGTCTTCCTGAGAGATTGTGGGCAACATAGAGGTATCATCAATGGGGATTAGCCAAGTGGTAAGGCAACGGACTTTGACTCCGTCACTCATAGGTTCGAATCCTATATCCCCAGCCAAGTGCGAGCCATTAGCTCAGTTGGTAGAGCACCTGACTTTTAATCAGGGTGTCGAAGGTTCGAGTCCTTCATGGCTCACTTTTATTATTACATGCGCGTGTGGCGGAATGGCAGACGCACCAGACTTAGGATCTGGCGTTTCACGACGTGGGGGTTCAAGTCCCTTCACGCGCACCACTTATTGCGGACGTGGCTCAGCGGTAGAGCATCGCCTTGCCAAGGCGAGGGTCGCGGGTTCGATTCCCGTCGTCCGCTCCATAATTTTTGCGCCCTTAGCTCAGCTGGATAGAGCGTTTGACTACGAATCAAAAGGCCGGGAGTTCGAATCTCTCAGGGCGCGCCATTTTTTATTAAGCAATTATAGTATTTTAACGGGATGTAGCTCAGCTTGGTAGAGCACCTGGTTTGGGACCAGGGGGTCGCATGTTCAAATCGTGTCATCCCGATTTTTCACCTTTGCGGGTGTAGTTCAATGGTAGAACTTCAGCCTTCCAAGCTGATAGCGTGGGTTCGATTCCCATCACCCGCTCCATAATTTTATAGTAACGGGATGTAGCTCAGCTTGGTAGAGCACCTGGTTTGGGACCAGGGGGTCGCATGTTCAAATCGTGTCATCCCGATACTCAGCTTAATTGCTCTTAGATAGCTCTTACTTCGGTAAGAGCTTTTTTTGTTATGTATAGAATTAAAATACGCATAAATTCATATAACGTATGTTTTATCATTCTTCTAAAAGAAACTGTACTTCTGGTGGAATGCCAATCCGTAGATAATAACTTTTACAGGATTCTTCTTGCTCAGGATTACTGCCTATGGATAGTAGTTTTACAGCAAAAACGTTAGCTTGACGCTCAAGCTTACCAGGAGAGAAGTAAGAGCTTTCTTCCAGGAAAAAGCGGTTAATCCCCTTGTGAAGGCGGTCATGTCCTAATTCATGCGCACAAACGAAGCGCTGCCACTCAACTGGCAACTCATTATGAATGACGATAAATCTTCTTCTTAGTTTTCGGTAATATAATCCCTTTGTGCCTGTCCCAAGGTTCATGAAACGAATGTGAATACCTAGCGCTGAGGCCAGCTCGAACGGACAGTTGGTTTTATGTTTTTTAATCAGATTATTGATCAGTTCATCCATATTCTTCACCTGCAGCATGTTAGTGTAGTTATTAAGTGTTGTTGGATTTATTTCTCTTGTTCATCTGTTTGGCTTCCCAGAATAAGCCGGTCAGTACATCTTTTATCCTCTGCTTGTCATCCTTGTCTAATGGAATCCCATCAAACATCAGCTCTCCATCATCCTCCAGCATTTTACGGAAGTCACGTTTATCCTTGCTTGTAGCCCACTCTGGGACAACCTCTTCGCTTGGAAGAGCCTGTTCCTGCAAATACCCCGCTTGATCCATTAGCTCCTCGTACGGGACGCCTGTAGCCTCTGCTATTTTGCGTAATGTAGTTGGCTTAGGAACTCCTCTTAGACCATTTTCAATCCGTGAAATCTGTGATCCGCTAATCCCCGCTGCTGCTGCCAATTGATTAATAGTGAGTCCCTTTGTTTCGCGAAGTTGTTTCATATAATCCCCAAATTCCTGTTTCATCTCAACCACTCCTTATAGACTGAAGCTTATGTTATTAATATAAGCCATTTTTGCCAATTGGTAAACAACAAAGCGTATATTATTGCCAAAAGGCAAGATAATGGAGGGAAAGCTATTCTTTTTCGCCCAAAACAGACTAAAACGGGGTTTTACGAGATTGGCAGAGAAGTGGTATATTATAGAAAAATACGAACAGAATACGAACACTTTTATATTTTAGCATATTGCTTAGGAAACTTCCGCAATTTAATCTCATTCTGTCAAACCTAAAGGAGTGCATAAAATGATGAATTTATCCGCTTTACCGGAGCTAGACCGTCGCCGAACCCAGGTCGCTATAGAGAGCATGTTTGAGAAATACCGTATTTTTAAGACCGTTACATTTGAGGCTAAGGAAGCCAGTACTACTTATTCTTATACAGAAAGATTTCATGGTCCTACGAATACTGTTACTGATCAGACTGCTGCGATAGCTTCTTATAATGTGGATATACCAGCTGCTAGGAGGGCTTTTTGCTCGGCGATAGACTCTGTGGTAGAGAGACTCGATACGAGGGAACAGCAATTAGTAAGAGAGCGTTATATGAAAAGAGACGAAACGTACGATTATACGATTTACAATCATGTGTTTGATCCACCGGTAAGTAAGGACACTTACGTAAAGATACGTTCGAAGGCTTTTTATAAGATGGCTTTGGCTTTAACGGATCTCGGTCTACTGTCCCTTAACACTTTAATAACAGCACCTAGAGTGAAGAAAGAGAAGATTAGTATTACTTAAGAGATATAGACGGTTACTAAAGATTGTGTCGTCCGAACGGATGATGCGGTCTTTTTTTATGATTTTTTGTTCCTCCGAAAAACCGCTCTATACCATCCCAAAGCTAGCTTAAACCTCGTCGGTATACCGTCTCTGCAAGGCAAATAGGGGTGTATATTTATAACATGGCAAATGAAGCAAAAAGAACACCGCAAGAGCATGAATGCTCTGCTAATAGTTCCGCCCTAGCGGTGATGAGAACAAATCTAGCGGTGAAAGATTCTTTTGGCATTGGCCTAGTATAGAAGGATATTATCCACCATCGGATAGTATCCTTTTTTGTACTTAGTTTTAGTAGAGGGGGTGTCTTCTTAATGTTAATGCAATTGAAGGTTAACACCATCAAAGATCAGCGAACCGCCGCAGTTCAGAAAGGAATGGAGTGATGTCGGTACAACAATTACGAGAACACATTACGAGTGCGCTGGAGAAGTACTTTCCAGGTGTGCCTGTATATGTGGAGGGGGAGAAACCTCAGACGGCTTATTTTTATCCCGGACTGATCTCAGCGACCCTGGATCGGCAGCGGGAAGGCAGATATTTAGCGGTTTATCGCTTCGGTATCCGTTATGAACAGGGAAGTCTGCTGGAGGCCGAAAGAATGGCTGATAAGCTAAGTGAAGCAATGGCTGGGATGGAGCAAGAGGGTGGCTCCTTTCGTGTAGCTAGGCAAGCCTGGGAAGCTGGGGTAGAGGGGCATGGGCCGCTTTTTACGACGGACTATATGGTGTATTTGCAAAGTGAGAAGCCTGACCCCATTAAGATGGGACAAATGATAGGAGGAGAAAGACTGAAATGAGCACAAAGGTGAGTAATGGAGATCGTTTTGGTAAAGAGCAGATTGTGAATTCATCGCTTTTTACGGCTAAGGAAAAGGATGTGCTGAACGTTATTTTGCAGGATGACAAAAGTTATACGATCGAAGAAGCGAAGCAATCTATGGGATTGTTTATTAATAAGGAGGTTTTGAACTAATGGCAGGCGGAACATGGACAACTCAAAACAAAGTGCGCCCAGGGGTGTACGTAAATGTAGCATCGAATCAAGGTGCCATCGGCAAAATGGGAGAACGCGGGATTACTGCTTTGGCACTTGCCTTATCTTGGGGAGAACCTGGAGTGATCATGGAGATTACCCCGCAGGACGACGTGAATAAGCTACTAGGTTTTGATTTGGAACATCTAACATTGCTGCCAGTACGCGAAGCGCTGAAACGTGCGGGAACGTTACTGCTCTATCGATTGAATGAAGGGGTTAAAGCGGCGGTCACGAACAATGGTCTACAGGTTACGGCTAAATATGGCGGTGTACGCGGAAATGATCTTTCTGTTGTTATTGAGAAGAATATTGAGAATAATACTCTTTTTGATGTAAAGACACTGCTGAATGGAACTGAACTGAATAAGCAAACGGTTGGAACGGCTGAAGAGTTGGTCGCTAACGATTATGTGCAATTCCAGAAAAATGGCGCAGAAGGCTTGAAGCTAACCGCAGGGATGCCGCTTATTGGCGGAGCAAATGGTACGGTGACAAATGGTGCGCACAGCGATTTCTTATCTGCTCTTGAGGTGCTTGAGTTCCAAACGGTTGGACTAGTATCACAGGATAGTACGCTTAAGGCGCTGTATAGCTCTTGGGTAAGACGACTGCGGGATACGGAAGGTAAGAAAGTGCAGGCTGTACTATCGGATTATGCTACTGCGGGTCATGAGGGTGTGATCAGCGTGAAGAATGGGGTAGTACTGAGTGACGGAACTACGATTGATAACAACAATGCTGTTGCTTGGGTGGCCGGTGCTACGGCTGCTGCTGCGGTGAATCAATCGCTGACTTATCAGGGATATGACGACTCCGTTGACGCTGATGTGCGGCTTAGCCATTCTGAGACGACTGCAGCTTTGCTGCAAGGTGAACTGCTCTTTACTTACAGTGGAGGGCGAGCTGTGGTGGAGCAAGATATTAACACGTTTACGGCATTTTCTCCGGACAAAGGCAAAGCGTTCTCTAAAAATCGTGTGCTACGCGTGCTGGATGGGATTGCGAATGATCTGAAGCGTATTTTTGAGAACTACTACATTGGTAAGGTAGCTAATAATGAAGATGGACGGGCTCTGTTCTGGTCACAATGTGCAACTTACATGAATGATCTGCAGGATATGGGGGCGATTGAAAGCTTTAATGCGCAGACCGATGTTGTCGTTGTGGCAGGTACCGATAGCGATAGCATTGTGCTCGACGTGGCTGTGAAGCCAGTTGATTCCGTAGAAAAAGTATATATGAAAGTGAAGGTGGTTTAAGATGGCATTTTTAAAAGCTAGCGATACGATTTCCGGCCAGGAGGGCCGTGCGTATGCCGTGATTGGTACGCAAACTGAAGAGATGTTCTATGTGAAGACGCTTGAAGCAACGGTAGAAAAAACAAAGGCAGAAGTGAAGACACTCGGCCGACGTGGTGTTCAGCATAAAGCGACTGGATGGTCGGGCAGCGGTTCGATGACGATTTTTTATATGACTAGTCGTTTCCGCCAGATGATGCTCGATTATATGAACACAGGTGTCGATCAGTATTTCGATATTGAGGTTACGAACGAAGACCCATCGTCCAGTGTGGGAGCACAACGCATTATTTTAAAAGGCGTGAACCTTGATAGTGTCATCATGGCTTCTCTTGATACAGAATCAGATGCGCTGGAAGAAGAAGTGAGCTTTACCTTTGAAGACGTGCAGATTGTCCAAGCTTTTGGCGCTCCGGCAGGCTCCGGAAAATAACAAAGACAACTAGATAGATAGGAGCAAGTAAGGCCCGGGCGTGCAGGTAAGCGGCGGGTCTCTTCTCTGTCTAGTTAGTAGTACTAGAAGTAACTAAATCAATTTTAGGAGGAAGACAATGAGTGAATTAAGTTTGTTTTTTGCGCAAAATGTAGCATGTGACACGACCGAGGAGTTTGTGGTATCGCAGCGTTTTAAGGATAAGGAAGGGAATGCGGTTGCCTGGAAACTACGTAGCATGAACGAGGATGAGAATCAGGAATGCCGTAAAGCAGCTACCCGTAAGGTCAAAGGTAAGAATGGAGTGTATACCTCCGAGATTGAACCGAATGATTATATGGCTAAGTTGATGACTTCAAGTGTAGTGCATCCAGATCTGAAAAATGCTGAGCTACAGCGTTCTTATGGTGTTCTTGGTGCCGAAACGCTGCTGCGTAAAATGCTGCTTCCGGGTGAATTCGCGGCACTGGGTGAACGGGTACAGGCTTTGAATGGCTTCGGTACAGATATGAACGAGCTGGTGGATGAAGTAAAAAACTAATCAACGAGGGCGATAGCGAAGCTAACTTAGCTTACTACGCCCTCCACGAGCTTCATATTTTACCGCATGAGCTAATGAAGCTGTCTACACGTGAACGTGCCGCAATCTATGCGATGATCGCTGTTCGAGTGGAGAAGGAGAAGCGGGATCAGGCACGGAGTAAGGCGAGGAAGAGATAGGGGGTGAATGAATGAAGATAGAAGCATCTAAAGCCGTAATGCTACCGATGAAATCCCTGGCAATCTGGAAGAGTGTTAATAAACAATGTGTTCGTCTAAACAGTAATCTGGATATCGTTAATCGTTTGGTCAAGGGAATGCATGTGGTTGTTAAGCGGTCAAATGATGAGATGAGTCGTTCTCTGAATCAAGTAAACCAGTCATTGCAGGACATCAACGATACTCTACTTGAGGGCTTTAAACGTCTCCCTCCTAAAATTGTAGTTTCCAGGGATATAGTTATTGAGCAAAGCCAACAAGCAGGGCAATCACAACAATTAGCTCAACGAACGCTGAGTAATTCCCCAGGTGAGCAATTGGGTAAGAAAGAAGAAGAAAAAGCGAAGAAGGTTAATTGGTGGAAGGGATTAAAAGCAAAAGAGAAAAAGAAAGAAGAGGAGAAAAAACCTGAAGTTAAGGCTGATCCAGTTCCTACTCCTAAAATTAATTTGAGAAAGGACCCTCCGGTTCCACCACCCCCACCTTCTCCTGACTCAAGAATTATGAAATTTCTCAAAACAGCAGATGTGATAAAACCATTTAACGCGGTTAAGTCTTTGGGGGAGAAAGCTGTAAAAAAAGCAGCAAAGCCGGGAGACATCGAAGACTGGAATACACTAAATAAGAATACAGACGCTGCCCTTGGGAAAATTGGGGAGAAAGCAATGGGTGCTCTGAGACCAGTAATGGATACCTTAAACAAAGCTCTGACATCAGGCCAATTGTTGCCGATTATAGATGCTATGGCTAATGGTTTTCTCTTCATAGCTAATGTGATTGGTATGGTAGTCGATGGCTTATTATGGCTGGTGGGAGTAGTGCAGGAAAACTGGTCTTGGATTAAACCGTTCCTAGAAGCGATAGCATTTGTCTATCTAGCAGCTATGATTGTGCAGGTGTATTCGCTTGCAGCAGCATGGATGGTAGCGAACTGGCCTATTTTAGTAGTAATTGCTGTTATTGGAGCTCTTATTTTAATTTTTCAGATGTTAGGTGTTTCTGCGGGGGATGTTGTTGGTGCTATAGCGGGGGCATTTGGGTGGTTAAAGGTCTATATACAGAATGTTATTATATATTGGCAAAATGTATTTATCATATTTAAGGATTTTCTTCAGAACTTGTTTATAGATCCAGTATATGCCATTGATAAACTCTTTTATGACTTGGCTGTTAACTTCTTGGATCTTATGTATCAAATGGCAGTTGGTGCTGAAAACTTTGCAGGCGGTTTTATGAAGGTAGTAGCGGATGCTATTAATAAGATGTTACCAGGTGTTAAGAAGCTACTAGATTTCTTGAGCAATATACCAGGATTTGAAGGATTAGCTAATATAAAAATAGATTATATAACTCCTGAGGTACCCCGTGCTG
The DNA here is from genome assembly GCF_924513355.1 of Paenibacillus pseudetheri. Taxonomy (NCBI): domain Bacteria; kingdom Bacillati; phylum Bacillota; class Bacilli; order Caryophanales; family Paenibacillaceae; genus Paenibacillus; species Paenibacillus pseudetheri. Next base: position 89,450 of record NZ_CAKMAB010000022.1, on the reverse strand, counting down.
TGAGCGGAATGATTAAAAATTTGAAGGGGCAATTGGTTGCTCCAACAAGTAATAAAGCTGTAAAAAACACTGAGAAGAAAGAATTTTTAGAATATGAGGATACCGTTAATGCTTACACCCAAAAGGGAAAGAATTTCGCTGGGAAATTTGGTGATATGGGAAGGAAAGCGAAAGAATTAATAGAAAATCCCATCGGGAAAATTAATGGATCAAAAACCTCACAATCAGGACTATTAGCTAACCAAAGCAACAACCTCAACACCGTAAACCGGGTGAAGCAACTCGACTCCATCAACGGCACTGTAGACATCTCCAGCGATGATTTGAAAATGCTGCGTGAGCTGGCGGAGATTCAGGCGATCCAGAATTTTGTGGAGCTGACGCCGACGGTGCAGGTGACGACCGGGAATATTAATAATGCCGGAGACATTGATTCGATTATCAACAAGATCGGGCAAAAGCTGAACGAGGAGTTTGTCTCTACAGCACAGGGGGTGTATACGTAACGTGGAAGAGTACGGGATTTTTCTTGGTTTTAATAATCAGGCGGAAGCATTCCGGCTGCCAGTCAACCCGGAGACCTTGGAGATCAAGGAGAGCGGGGATGGAAAAAGCTATACTATTATCGATCTGGGTGAGATCAATACGATTGCTTATCCGAAGCTGACAGAGATCACAATTGAAAGTATCTTTCCGGCACAAAGGTATCCGTTCGTATTGGTACAAGAGGACGGGCTGAAGAGACCCTTTGAATATGTGGAGCTTATTAAGAAGTGGATGACGAGTCGCAGACCTATTCGTTTTGTATTCTCCGGGGTGAGCTATGCGGATGACACGAAAAAAGCTGAGGGAAAGCTAAACGACGCCAAGAAATGGTTAAAGGAATCATCGACTAGTGAGGATAAATCTATAGAGATTGATTTTGGTGTAAATATGGCTATGAGTATCGAAGGCTTCACTTGGAAGCTCAGTGCGGGTACGTCAGGGGATATTGAATATTCGTTGTCTCTCAAAAAGTATGTATTCTATCAGGCTGTAGCTGTAAAAGTTGTCAACGATGAAGTGAAAGTAGAGAAGAAGCGGGCGAATGAAACTCCCAAACCTACTACGTATACCCTGAAATCTGGAGACAGCCTATGGAAAATTGCTAAAGAAAAGCTTGGGGATGGCAAAAGGTGTGGAGAAATCCAGAAACTTAATGGCATTAAAGATAGTGAGCTGAGGAAGCTTCCAATCGGTAAGGTCATTAAGCTGCCGTAGGAGGATGTTATGGAACTGCTTGTGAAGAATAAGGAAGGAAATCTTTGGGATATTTCTGGCATCGTCTCCGATATTTCTTGGAAAACGGCCCGCTCAGGAAAACCGGCAACGCTAGAGTTAACACTTGTGGACAGTGGAATCTATCAGCATCCAAAGTTCGGCGTCAGTAACGGTGATATTATTCAGTTCAGCAAAGATAATGTGGATGTATTCTACGGGTTTGTGTTCAGCATTGATACAGGCTCGGATCAGGAGATTAAGCTGACTGCTTATGATCAGATGCGTTATTTGCTGGGCAATGGCAGTTATGTGTTGCAGGATGTTACGGCTAATGATGTTATCAAAAAAATAACGCAAGATTACGGACTACAGACAGGTGTGCTAGAGGAGACGGAGTACCGAATTCCCTCTTTAATCGAAGATGACAAAAAGCTGCTGGACATCATTATGGGAGCGATCGGCAGTGAGCTTCAGTATAAGGGGCGGCTGATGGCCTTTTACGATGATTTTGGTAAGCTAACGCTGCGAAAACCGGAGTCTATGCTGCTTAATCTGGTGCTGGGAGCGGGGCATTATCTGTACGATTATTCACTCAAAAAAAGTATAGATGATGATACGTACAACACCATTTTTCTATACAAGGATAACGAGAAGTCTGGTAAGCGTGATTTCTTTCCGGTTAGTGATAAGGATAATGTGAAACGATGGGGTATCCTGCACTTGTATCAGAAGGCCGATGACAAAGCGAATGCTGCACAAATTCAGGAGAAGGCAAACAATCTGCTAAAAATGCACAACCGTGAAAAGCTTAGTCTCTCCGTACAGGCGATTGGTGATATGCGCGTAAGGGCTGGTAATTTCATTTATGTCCTGCTTGATGAATTCAAGACTCAGGTGTTTCTGGTGGATCAATGCAGTCATAAGATTTCCGGTGGGGAGCATACGATGGCCCTCGATATTAAGGTGGTGTAGAAATGATGTTGGATATTATAAAAAAAGCAAGCTTAGGAGCCGTGGGAAATACAAATCCCGTGGCTTTTTCTTATGGGACGGTAAAGGAGGCAGCTCCTTTGCAGATCCAGGTGGATCAACGTTTTATTTTATCGGGGAATGCGCTAGTGCTGCCTGAATCGGTAATGGAATGTAAAGTCGAGCTAGAGGGTAGAGAAGTGGTAGTGCGTCGAGGACTTGCCTCTGGTGATCGGGTTCTGATGGTTCGGATGCAGGGTGGACAAAGCTATATTGTTCTGGATCGGCTGGTGAGTCCGATATGATTCCTGAGATTGGAAAATCTGGACCGATAACTGCCCTTCTTGAAGGCGAGGTCAACCTTGAACGTGGGGAAAGCCCCAGTCTAACCTACCGAATGGATTGGGACAGAAAAAGGATCACTGGCCAAGCGGATGGACTTGAGGCAGTGCAGCAGGCAGCGGCCAAAATTCTGCGAACCGATAGATTTGAACATCTGATTTACAGTTCGGATTACGGAACAGAGTGGCAGCTAGTTCTGGGTAAGGATCGGCTGTTAGTCAGAGCTGAAATCAGACGTGTCATTAGTGAGGCCTTACTTCAGGATGAACGAATCCTTAGCTTAGAAAATATTGAGGTTTCGTTTACCGGAGATCATTTAACTTTTGACTGTAAGGTGGTCACACGTTATGGGAACTTTCAGCTGAGAAAGGAGTGGAATGAGGATGTATGAGGATCAGACGTACGAGGCTCTTTTGGAGCGGATGCTGGACCGAGTTCCGTCAAGTCTGGATAAACGCGAGGGCAGCATCATATATGACGCGCTGGCACCGGCAGCAGCAGAGTTAGCGCAGATGTATATAGAGCTGGATGTGAATAATAATCTGTATTTTGCAGATACGGCGACCGGAGAGTACTTGGAGCGAAGTATCGCCTGGTCAGGAATTGTAAGGCGTGAAGCGAGCAAGGCGCAGCTAAAAGGAATTTTTTATAAAGCGGATGGGGGATTTGTGGATGTTCCTCTCGGTAGCCGCTTCTCACTCGATATGCTGAATTATATGGCTGTGGAGAAGCTATCTCCTGGAGTGTATCGGCTAGAAAGTGAAACCGCTGGAGAAGAAGGAAACCGATATTTTGGTTCTTTGCTGCCAGTGGATTATATTTCAGACCTTGCGCGCGGAGAAATAGCTTCTCTTCTGATCCCTGGGGAGAACGCCGAAAGTGATGAATCGCTACGCCAGCGTTATTTGGATTCAGCCAGACGCCCAGCTACTAGCGGCAATAAATATCACTATATGGAGTGGGCGATGCAGGTTGTGGGGGTGGGAGGTGCACGTGTTTTTCCGTTATGGAACGGTCCTAAGACGGTGAAGGTGATTGTTGTGGATGCCGAGAAACTTCCTGCTTCTGAGCTACTGGTGACTAAGGTTCAACATTACATTGATCCGGTCTCTGGAGCGGGTGAGGGGCAGGCCCCCGTAGGTGCTGTTGTAACTGTGGCGTCGGCGAAAGGCAAAAGTATTAGTGTAAGCGCAAAAGTTACCCTTGCTTCAGGTTATGCGCTGCAAGCTGTAAATGATGAATTCAAGGGGATTCTTGAGAGTTATCGCAAGGAGAAGGCTTTTTCAGCAACCTATATTAGCCAGTCAGTAATCGGTGCACTATTGCTAGCTACTGAGGGAGTCGCGGATTACAGTGAGCTGAAGCTGAATGGTGGAGTGGGCAACGTAATGTTGAGCGAAGAAGAAATACCGTTGTTCGGCAATGTTTTACTGGAGGTGTAGCATGGGTTACCCGGAGAAAGTTGATATTTTTCAAGAAAAGCTTAATAAAAAAGCAAACGGTGGCAGCTATGTTATTGAAGAGAGATTACCCCTTGTAAATGGCATGTATAGTGGTGCGCTTGCGCATGACAACATCAATAATCAGACCATCGCAGTGTACACAGGGTCACAATATTCCGGGATCGAGCTGCGTAATTTTACGGTGTCTTTTCCGGATGAGGCACCATGGCGGCGTTTGATTAAGATTTTTGCCGATGTGCCCGAGGTTTATGTGACTTACGAAACCCCCGGCGATACCGTTGAAGCAGAGGATATTAACGGTTTGCAGGAAAGTCTTACTGCTGTTCAAACTGAAATAGAACGGTATAAGAGCAAGGGTCAGATTGACGGGGGATCATTTAGAAGAGAGGTGTAAAATGGCACAGACCATACAAATAAAGCGGGGTACGAAGGCTGAACTAACGAGTTATGGCGTGTTGAAGGCGGGTGAGCTTGGTTTTTGCAATGATACTAAGGAAGTTTATATTGGTGACGGTACGTCCAATTCCATGGTCGGCAGGGCGCTGTCAGGGCCAGAAGCTTCGCGTCCGGTTGCAGGAGCCGTTGGCCGTTTGTATTACGTGACTACGGGTTCGAATAGCGGATATTTATATTTTGATGATGGGGCAGCTTGGCGGCGGGTAAATGCGCAGAAGCTTAGCGATCTGACAGGTACAATTGACGATATCGCCGATGGAGCAACCTATGCGAAGGTGCTTAAAGCGGATATTAGTGCGGGACATATCAACAAAGTATCAGATGGCACGAACGTAAAGACTGCCGCTGAGATCAAGACTCACATTGACGATGTGGCCAAGCACCGGATGATCAATGATGCGGGGACTACTATTACAGACTTGTGGTCTGCGCAAAAGATTAAAAATGAAATTGAGCTGGCCAAGCATAACATCGAACCGCAAGCGTCGGTAAAAGATCAGAACCTGCTGGCTCCACCAGCCAGTCCGGTTGAGGGTGATCGATACATTATTCCAGCTGGAGCAACCGGGGCATGGGCGGGGAAAACGAATCAAATCGTGGAGTACCAATCTGCTGCTTGGGTATTTTATGTTCCTGCCGTAGGCTGGACCGCTTACGTCGATGATGAGCAGAAGATTTATAGCTGGAACGGCAGCGCATGGGTTCGTACGGGTGGTGCATTACAGACCATTACAGCTGGAAACGGACTGATTGGTGGTGGTCAGGCCGATGCTGTGACGCTGAATATTGGTGCAGGCAATGGGATCACGGTTACTGCAGACGCGATTGCGGTTACAGCTGGAAAAGGGATCACTGTAGATGGAGCCGGTGTAGCTGTAAGTGTGGATGGAAGTAGCATCATTTATGATGCGGCGAATGGCAATAAACTTACCGTAGCCAGTATTGATGGCGGAACTTTCTAGGGGGCGGGACAATGGCTTTAAAGACATTGATTCAAATACGCCGCGGATTGGAAAGTGCGATTGGAGCACTGGCTATTGGTGAGCTTGGCTACTGTACTGACAGTGGAAAGCTATTTATTGGCTCAGCTACTGGGAATGTCTTGCTAGTTGCGGCGCAAAGTACCGGGGATATGCTGAAAAGCATTTACGATACGAATAACAATGGCAAGGTGGATTTCGCTCAACAAGCGGATAGTGTAGCTTGGGCGGGGGTAGCGGGTAAACCAGCAGTGTTTCCTCCGGCGGCGCATACACATGATTATTTGCCCAAAGGGCCCCTAACCTGGAATCAACTGAAGGGGGTGTAGAGGATGAGTTACGGCAGCTCTTTATACAGCGAATTGCAATATTCCGCAGATAAAGATTCGAGCCATCCGGGTGAAGTCGAGGCGCCTGATCTAATGCAGTATTTGCCGGATTATTATAAGGATGTCCGTGAAATGGAGAAGCTTCAGGAGACCATCGGGCTAGAAATTGGTGGACTGAAGGTAGGCACTGTAGATGTACTGGATCAGGCGTTTGTTGAAACAGCAACGGTAAGTCTTGGACGTTGGGAGGCTGAGCTTGGACTAAATATCGATTCATCCAAGTCATATGCCACACGCCGAGAGATGATTAAGGCGAAGCTACGTGGAAACGGGACGACAACGCCGGAGATGATCCAGCGGACAGCGTCCGCTTTTTCAGGTGGAGTGGTTGAGGTTAAGGAAGTGCCTGATGAGTATCGTTTTGAGATTCATTTTGTAAGTACGCTGGGCATTCCCCCCAATATGGCAGGGTTGATTCAAATCATCGAAGAGATTAAACCTGCGCATTTAGCTTATGAATTTGTGTTCAGCTATACCTGGTGGGACTCTGTTAAGGCTTTGACTTGGGAGAGTGCTCACAGTAAAACATGGAACGAATTAAGAACTTATAGATAGGAGAGTGACATATGCAAACCACAGGAAATTTGGGCTTAAAGAAGCCAGAGGGAACAGATATCGTTGACATTGCCGATTTGAACGGGAATATGGACATCTTGGATAATGCCGTTAATGGGAAAATGGATAAAGTTACTGGGAAACAGCTGTCTACGAACGATTATACTACGGCGGAGAAGACGAAGCTCGCGGGGGTTGCTACGGGGGCGAATAACTATTCGCATCCTAATCATACGGGGGACATTACTAGTACCGGTGATGGGGTTACGGCTATATCGGCGGGTGTGATTGTGAATGCCGATGTTAATGCTGCTGCTGGGATTGATGCTTCGAAGATTGGCACTGGGGTGGTTTCGAATGCGGAGTTTGGGTATTTGGATGGGGTGACTGGGGGGATTCAGGGGCAACTTGATAGTAAAGTGCCACTGACTGATTACGTTCGGCAACCGGGATATGCCGTAGATTCAGGTACGGCGAATGCAAAGGTTATTACACTATCTCCTGCACCCACTAGCTATGTAGATGGTATGGCTGTTTCTTTTAAAAATGCTGTGCTAAGTACTGGTGCTGCCACAATTAATATTAACGGATTAGGAAATAAGTCTATCGTTAAATCAAATGGAAGTGCACTATCTTCTGGAAACCTTAAAGCAGGTAGCATTTATACTATCCGTTATAACGCGACCACCGGAAATTTTATCTTACAGGGTGAAGGGGGGGAGTATGGAACAGCGACAGCAGCGGATGTAATATCAGGTAAGACGATAGGATCAGATACGGGGCTAGTAACGGGGGTAATACCTCTTAATCCAACAACATTCAGTAATAAAATAGCAACCGCTGATAAAGTGGTTTCTAGTAATAGCGGAGATAGTAAAATGCACGTTTATGTAAGACCGTTTAAAGAAGGAAATACAACTGGAACAACAACCGCATACTCTGGTGATGTGTGGATGGATGTCCTAGCGGACGATTTAAGACCTGAGAATTTTCTAGCTGGAAAAAATATGTTAGGTGTGGCTGGCGCTATACCCACAATCACAGGTACAGATACAGCGGCAACCGTCGCGCATTATCCGAATGATGATTTAGCCGTATATGTGAATCGTGGCTATCGCGCAGGCGGTATAGGTGGCGGTGAGGTGAAAGTGCCAGTTGATATGCTTAAAGGGCAGTACCCTCAAATCAATGCAGATAATTTACGCGCTGGTGTAAGCGCTTGGGGTATTACAGGTGCGCTACAGCCTGCCGGTATGGTAACTCTCAGCAACGTAGGTCCACCAAGCGGACCACAAGCTAATAATAACGGAACATATGAGCTATTACGTATACCGGCAGCGGCTAAATTCGCCGGTCTAATTGGGAGTCTAAAATATTGGGCTAGATCGGGTAGTTCATCGCGTATCATACATTTATTTTTTAGAGACAGTGCCGGCGTTATTTGTAATTGCAAATATACTTCCGCAGGAAATACAGATGACAGTCAAAGCAATGTGTATACTGGATTCTATCTCGACAAAAGTAAAAGAACGATTGTTACAAATAGTGGGCAAGTTAGTTCTGGTTCTACTATGGGTTCAGGCGCGTTAGGTGGATGGGATACCATGTATAATGGAAATGTAGGATTCGGAGCCGGCGGAGCATTGCCCGCAAATTTCAATGTTAATGGAGATATATCACTTCTAGTTGAAATATCTAGTTCCTATGGTGAGGGGTACGACTCAGCTAGAGCAGACGGAATTTTAGTATATTGGTGATAAGGAGGTTAATGCTTATGATATTTGTATCTTACGTAAATAACGTAAAAAAGTTGGTGAATGTCGGGCGATCTACCACAACGCAGGGAACTATGATTTTTCAAATGATACAGGCTTAATGTTGGGAGAGTTAGATAATCCAACGTCTGAAGCTAAAGAAGGATTCAGACCTATATTGATACTGAACTTGGATGGCAACAAATTTTAATATGACTACGTAGCAATTCCTAAAGCGGATAGCGCACGTTTGGACGAGCTTACAGAAGAAAATACAACACTCAAAAGTAGAGTCTCAGACGTTGAAATGACGCTTACTGAAATGATGCTTTCATAAAAAGGAGACGATAAATATGGCATTAAAAGATTTCCAAGCGCGAGTGGTAGCTAATGCGTGTATTACACGAGTAAACAATGGCGAGGGTACAATCGAAGAAGTAACAGCAACTTATAAAATGACTGCTGAAGATAGGGTGAAAGTGCTAGCTCACGTGTATGTGCTTAGACCGGATCTGCAAGAGGAAGAAACACCAAGCGCCGCATAAGGCGTTTTTATTTTGCCCTCGGACAGATTCGGGGGCTATCTTTTTAAAACAGGAGGGAGGAGTTCATGATAGATCATTTGCGTCAATTGGGGACAACGATTACCACGGCGGCTTTAGGTTCAGGGGGGAGGGAGGCGGCAGTGGGAGGAGTAGTATCTGTAGGAGGTTTGGTAGCGCTGGCTACGGGCTGGTTGGGAGGTTATGATAAGTATTTAGAGCTGTTACTAGTGCTTATGCTTGCTGATTATTTAAGTGGAGTTGCTGGAGCAGTGAAGACAAGGACGTTGTCCTCTGACATCATGTTCTGGGGAGGCATCCGTAAGGTGACGGTTCTTTTTGTTGTGGGGATGGCTGCTTTAATTGATGATTGGGTACTGCCGGGAGCATCAGTGTTTCGGCTAGCTGCGATCCTCTTTTATATCGGTAGAGAGAGTCTGTCGGTCATTGAGAACTTTGGTGTTCTAGGCGTACCTATGCCAGATAAACTTAAGGATTTCTTATTACAGCTTAATCAAGATAAGGCGAAGAATAATCCGGCTAAGCCCGATCACCCAGATAATAATCAGCTTTTATGAAAGGTGGAGATAAAAATACTAACGCTTGATCAGGTGAAGCTAAAATCACAGACTCGACTTACAGGTCTGCATCCGGTTCTTATCGCTGCTGCTACAGCACTCATTGAACGTTGTTATGCTCGTGGAGTAAATATTCTTATTACCCAAGGCCTCCGCACAATAGCCGAGCAGGATGCACTTTACGCACAAGGACGTACCAAGCCTGGAGCGATTGTTACCAATGCGCGTGGCGGGTATAGCTACCACAATTTTGGACTAGCCGTAGATTTTGCTCTTTTGCTGCCGAATGGATCGAGTGTGTCGTGGGATATGCGCCGGGACGACAATAACAACCAGATCGCAGATTGGCAGGAGGTTGTAAAAGAGGCCAAGGCACTTGGATTCGAATGGGGAGGCGATTGGACGAGCTTTAAGGACTATCCACATTTCCAGATGGTGTTTGGGTTAACACTCACACAGTTACGAGCAGGGGCAAAACCCTCAACATCCGCAGTGGAGGCAGCGTACAAAATCATCCATCGGAAGGAGGAAGAAGAATTGAAGGGTGAAGTTATTGCCGTCGTAAAGGTTAACGGGGTAAAAGTTGCAGATGGAGTTCTTGAAAAAGGCATCACCTACGTTCCCGTTCGTATTATTGCAGAAGCGCTAGGCGCACAGGTAGGTTATGATTCTGCCACTAGGACGGTTGAGATCAAAAGTACTCACTAAGGAGGTATCTATCATGGAAACTAGGGAGATTTTAGATGATGTTATGGCGTTTGCCTCAATATTATCTGTATTCGTACTGGCTCTGGTTCAATTGGTCAAAAATAGTATCAACATCCCGCGTAATGCAGTCCCAATTATCGGATTGGTTATAGGTTTGTTCATCGGAGCGGCAGCGTATCCTTTTACCGAACTGGATATCGTTCTTCGCCTTTGGTCTGGGGGACTTGCAGGTTTATCTGCGACGGGGTTGTTTGAGCTAGCTTTTAAGGATCGCCCGGGGACGACGAAAGAGTAAGTGGATGATAGGTACGAATCATAAAAAAGGGCTGTTCCAAAAAGTCTGAATAGACCTAAGGAAGAGCCCCATTGTTTTTTTTGCGAGATCACATAGTTAAGCTTCAGAACGAAAGCGTACTTCCAGGCAGCAAAGAGTACAGCCCTGCAAAACCTTCTCCTTCTAATATAGAAGTGACATGATCAATATGCGATTTGGGAGCATGAACAAGCACCGACCGGCGGCTAGGAACCGTTTGAAGCATTTCTCGAATATCCGGTAAGCCTTGGTGGACTTTATAGCGAATGAGTGAGATTGTACATCTCATGTCGCTAGATTCTTCTACCATAGAATGTTTAACGAGACGGTGCCCGAAACTACCTGCCGCCAAATGTCCCGTGAAAATCACATGGTTGTCAGGAGAAGCAGAGAGCTGATGAAAATACTCTTGTGCTTTTGGCGACTGCATCATTCCGTCATTGGTAAACACGATTGAGCTCTTGAGATTCAACAATGCCTTTGCACGTTCCTCTGAATTAGATACAATACACAAGTTCTTTCTATTAAAAAGCATATTAACGCGCTGAATAGCACCCTCTTTCAGCCATTCGGTCTTATCGCTCAAACCTCTTAAAGGTGCTATGAGCTCTTCTTCGACGATCAGTTGATCATCTGGGAAACACTCGCTTGCCCATACGATTAATTCCTGGCTTCTGCCATGGATAGGCACCGGAAGGAGGATTGAACCCCCTTTTTGCAGAGTGTTACAGATCGCTGACTCTAATTGCTGTAACTTTACAAGCTGCTCATCAGGATCAGCGCCGTATGCGGCATCGATAATGGATAGATCGACGACATCTTGAGCTCCGGCTTCCATAATCGTAGGTGAATCTGCCATGAGCAGCAGCGACTCCTTCGTATAATCCCCTGAGAAAAATACGACTGTTCCGTCCCATTCGAGGATCAACCAAACCGAACCTGCTAAATGTCCGCTTCGCCCCCATTGTACTCGAAGATTAGGTGCAATCCTCAGCCAAGTCTGAGGGGGGATATGCTCCTCCAAATACATGAACTGAATAGATTGCTTATCTATTTCTCCATAAGGTAGTGATGCGGACTGAGCAGCCACATATTTATCCCAAGCTTCGAAATAATCGGGAAGCTGTTTAACGGTAGCTTTCGTTGTCCATACCTTACCTGAATATCCATACTTATATAGTAGGGGAAGTGCTATGGAATGATCCTCATGCGCATGGGACAGAAACACTGCCTGCAAATGTGGGATGATGTCTGTATCTAGCAGGGGGTATTCACCTGGGCCTTCTTTTTTTACACCACAATCGAGTAGAATACCAGATTGCCCATCTTTGTCCTGCAAAAGATAGGAGGAACGGCCATGCTCTCCGGCCCCTCCCCAAATCGTTAGTGTGCTCATCGTTGTCTCCGCTTTCTATCTGGGCTTAAATATTCTAATACTAGTAGTAATATAGTGGTAACGCCGACAGAGATTACTGCCATGGCCATCCCCATTGCTACTGCACCTTGTTCAAACTGGGCAAAAATATAGGTCGCCGATGTCTGCATTGAAGGTGGAAGAATGAGTAAGGAAGCTACCAGTTCCCGATTGGAAATGGTGAAGGTCATCATCCAGCCAGCCACCATCCCCGGTAGAATGAGAGGGAGCAGGATACGGCGGAACACATAAAGCTTGCTTCCTCCGAATACTTGTCCCGCTTGCATTAGGGAAGAATCGATCTGCCCATAGCTCGCTTTTACATACTGAACAGTATAGGGGATGAATAGTACAACGTAGGTAAGCACAACCATCCAGTAGGTATTATAGAGCGGGATAGGCATCCAGCGAGCATTCCATAGCAGGATTAGCCCTACTACAATTACAATTCCAGGAACTGTATTGGGAAGTAGGCTGAAGAGATCTGTAATTTTCTGCTTAAATGTAGCTCCTTTTCCTACGGTTAAGGCAAACCAAGTCCCAAGAATAACCGCGATACTGGAAGCAACGATGGCTAATGTGAAGCTATTTAATAAGGCCTCAAGACCTTGAGAACCCGGTGATAGCAGCTCTGCATAATGTTTTAAGGTCAAATTGCTCCAAGATACGCCTTCTCCTCGCAGCTTCAATAATGAGGCTGTTATGATTGAAAAATAAGGAATGCCGATAGATGCTAGAAGTAATAGAACAACATACCCCCAACTAAGAACCCCTACGATTCCAGTACTTTTATAACGTTTGGTACGAGTCCCTTTTCCGCCTATTAGGAGATAAGAGAAGCGGCTGCTAATAAGAGTCTGAATGTACCACATGACGAGACAGACTCCGAGCAGCAAGGAAGCTAGTGAAGTTGCTTTTCCAAAATCTATTGGCCAACTAGAGATATACTTATGGATTTCAGAGGTCAGAACGTAAAAGCCGATCCTACGACCAAAGGTCGCAGGGGTACCAAATTCGGCAATCGTTTTGACGAAGATGAGAAGAGCACCAAGCCCATAGCTGGATAATAGCAAGGGAATGATTACTCTTTTAAATCTGTAAAAGAACGGAGCACCATGAACAGAGGCTGCTTCCTCCAGATTGCCCCCGATCTGCAAAAGCGCATTACGCAGCAGTAAATACAGGAAGGGGAATAAATGCAGGCTCATGATCAGCACCATCCCTCCATAACTAAAGAAATACGGAGTCAGCACGGAGGAAGCGGGCAGAAACTGTTCCATATACCCGCCCGTCTGCATAAATAACATCCAACCCATTGAACCAATGTATGGCGGAGTCATAAAAGGAATTAGTAGCACAACATCCAGCCAATTATGATGCCCTAAGTCCGTTTTAGCCATAATCCAGGCCAGAGGTAGTGCAAATAGCGTAGTTAGTAGAATAACGCTTACCCCGAGCCCGATAGAATTCAGCAGTACCTCTACCAGATCATGACTACTCATAATGGTTCGTAGTGGCGCGGCTATATCCAGCTGCTCATTGGGATAGATACTGGTCCAAAAGATGAGCAGGAGTGGCAGCAGTACGAGCACTGTCAGTATAAATAAAGCAAGTCCGCCGCTCACCCATTTAAATGAGCGTAAAGAGTTAATATTCATTACGCTTATTTAAAAATTTGTGTGAAGGTCGTGGAAACTTCATCGCTGTGTTCGTTCATCCATTCCCATTTCACATCAAATGTCTTAATTTCATCGAGATTCGCACGATTCTCTGCTTTCACATCGGTTCTGCCAGGTAATAAGTAAGCTTTGGCTACAAGGGCTTGAGCTTCATCAGATAGAAGATAGTCGATAAAAGCCTTGGCATTATCTACATTCGGACTTGTCTTAATAATCGCAGCCGGGCGAGGGCTGATCACTGTTCCTTCAGCAGGGTAGACGATATCTACAGGCTCTCCATCAGCTTTTGCCTTATAAGCCATATAATCTACACCTGAGGCAACGACGGATTTAGCACCGGTAATCACCGGATCAAGTGCCTCCTGATTGGCGCCCGCCATCGCTACATCATTGCTTTTATATTGTTTGAAAAGCTCCCAACCGCTGTCCCCTTTAGCGCTTAAATATCCAGTTACGAAATCTAGAGCCGAGCCAGATAGCGAAGGATCTGGAATATTGACGGTTCCTTTCCATTCCGCTTTAGTGAGATCATCCCATGAGGTCGGAGGTGTGCTAACTTTTATAGTATTGTAGACAATCCCCAGTGCGGATGCGCTATAGCTAAAATAATTGCCGTCTGCTGTGTCTGACCAATCGCTAACGAGCTTATCTGCATTGACCGCCTCTTTATATGGAAGCAATAATCCATCATTCTTCATCCCTTGCATGGACGGAAGGGAGGCAAGAACAACAACATCGACTACGGGATTGGACTTCTCTGCTTCCATACGGGCTAATATTTTTCCAGTAGTGCCTTGGAACATTTCGACCTTCAGACCGGTTTTGGCTTCAAAGCCGTCTTTAATTTTATTGGCTAGACCTTCAGGGCCTGCGCTGTAGACGACAAGACTGCCACTCAGAGTTTTCTCTGTGGGTTGTGGTGCTTCAGTTTGAGCTGTAGTGTTAGCGTTTGAAGTTGGATTGCTTGCGTTAGCTGCAGGAGTGTTAGTAGAGCTGCAGCCGGCTAGACTCGCTCCGATTATAGTTGTTAGAAGAAGTGTACTAAGTCCTTTAGTGTTATTCATTGATTTCAATGTGAATGCCTCCCTAATATTTTTTGCATCTTGCTGCATGGAACAGCATCATACGAGCTATTCCATGCAGTGGACGCTTAATTCAGATGATGGATCTGGTGCTCAGAAGCGTAGACCTGGATCGTTTCTCCAACAGGTAGACGTTGATCATGATAAGCGGTCCAAGTAGTTCGGTTCTCCATGTCCAGAATGACCTCATAGCGATCACCCATATAGCTTACATGTCTAATCGTCCCCGTAAAAGGAAGAGAGGAAGCATCCTCCTGAGACCAACGTAAATGTTCCGGACGAAGCATTTGCTTATCGGGAACGATCCAGTTGGATTTTCCAATAAAATGAGCTACAAAAGGATGATTTGGTTTCTGATAAATCTCTTCAGGAGAACCTGTTTGTAAAATAGTTCCACCTTGCATCACGACCACTTCATCTGACATAGACATCGCCTCGGTTTGATCATGGGTGACATATAGAGCGGTAATTCCCATGTTCCTCACCAAGGAGGTTAACTCCAGCCTCATTTCATCTCGCAAGACCGCATCCAGTGCACTTAACGGCTCGTCGAACAATACGAGCTGGGGTCTAGTCACTACGGCTCTGGCAAAAGCAACCCGTTGCTGTTGTCCACCGGACAGCTGATGGGGAAAGCGTAGCTCGAGTCCTTCCAGCTTTACGGATCGAAGGGCTTGCTGAACCCTAATCCGTAAATCCTTTTTCTGCTTAGAGGCACGAAGTCCGAAGGCGACATTCTCGAAGACAGTTAGATGCGGCCAGAGCGCGAAATCTTGAAAGACCATGCCAAAGTTGCGGCTATGGATGGGGCGACTAATTTTTTTGTTGCCTGAGAAAATAAACTCGTCATCCATTAGGATTTCTCCAGCATCCGGTGTTTCTAGCCCAGCAATCAGACGGAGTAGTGTCGTCTTTCCACAACCTGAAGGACCGAGTAATGTCGTAAAGCTTCCAGCGGGAATCTTCAGATCTGCAGCCTTCAAGGCATGCACATCTCCGAATTTCTTTTCCAATCTGTGGATTGTAATTTCCTTCATCTCTATCTACCTGCCTGTTCTTAAGCTTGTTCTTAGTGTAAAGGTAAAGAATTCCCGCTATATTTGCTGAATGTAACTGTGATATTAACTTTTTTGCCGATTTATTTTAACATTCATAGAATTCTTCTATGTTACCGTTTAGTGAATAGGCGAGGAGTGGATGTTAATGAACCTTAATTTAATCAAGCTGGAAATCGTAGAACTGCTAAATAAACATAAGAAAATAACTACAGTAGCCGATAAACTCGGACTGAAGCAGCCCACCGTTACGTACCATTTGAAGAATTTAGAGCAGCAATTGGGGGAGAAGTTATTTGAATCCAGAATGGATAAAATGATTCTTACGGAGAGTGGAAAAGCGTTTCTTCATTATGCGACTAAAATCAATGCACTAGCTGCAGAAGCGGAGCGGGTTGTAAAAGAGTTCAGTCAGGCGGGTCGGGGAACGCTTAAGATTGGTGCCAGTTACGTTCCAGCTACTTATATTCTTCCGAAAATATTGGGGCTGTTTGGAGAACAACATCCGGGGATTACGATCTCTTTATCGGTTAAGCCTTCCCCTGTAATCAAAGAAATGCTGGCTAGCCATGAGATTGACCTTGGTATTTTGTCTACAGAATCTTTTTATCTGCCCGATCTGCATACTCAAGCCTTGTGTGAGGACGAGCTCGTGCTTGTTTTTGCGCCATCTCATGAATTTGCCACATTTTCTAATCTAAACCCGGCTATGATTGCTTCAGCGAGTTTTATATTACATGACAAGGCATCGAGTACACGCCAACTGACGGACAAATGGTTTGAGCGTGAGGGAAATGAACCGAGGACCTATATTCTACTGGATTCACTGGAGGCCATAAAGCAATCGCTTATGAGTGGAAAGTACGTTTCCTTTATATCGCGTCTTGCTGTGGAGGATGAGGTTGCCAGAGGAAGATTGCTAATGCGCACCATTCCAGATTATAATTTTCAAAGACATATTTATTATTCGTATAACCGCGATCGTCATTATTCTCCGCTTATTGGCCTGTTCATCGACCAGATTCGAACGCTCCGTATTTAAATACACATAATGAAGGTATGCCAGAGCCATTATATATAAGAAAGAATACATAAACTATATGGACTGTATAAATTGAGAAATTGATGTATAATCTTAGTTACTGTGTCGCTTTACAGCACAAAAAAGTTGGAGATTTTCACGCAGTTTTATTGTATGATATGAGGAAAGCTTTAATAGGCGATTTTTAGACAGACAATAATTAACACATTGATCCGGAAGAGAATGGGGGGAGCAGCATGACCGAACTTACGACTACCGTCAGCAAAAGCAACTCTAACAATCTGCTGCGACGGGACGTACGGTTCTTGGGGAACATTTTAGGAGAGGTCTTGGTTCACCAAGGCGGTAACGAATTACTAGAGATCGTGGAGAAAATTCGCGAAACCAGTAAATCGCTGCGCTCACTATTTTTACCTGAACTGCACAGTGAATTTAAGGAGTTAATCAATTCTTTGGATCCAGAGAACCGTCATCAGGTAATAAGAGCGTTCGCTATTTATTTTCAGCTCGTGAATATTGCCGAACAGAACCATCGGATTCGCCGCAAACGTGACTATGAACGTTCAGCTGGGGAGACAGTCCAACCCGGTTCTATAGAAAGCGCGATTAAAGAGCTTCGTGAACGTGATTTCTCTCATGAGGAAGTTAACGAGATTATTGCAGGATTATCTCTGGAACTTGTAATGACGGCACATCCAACGGAAGCTATGCGCCGTGCGATTCTCGATATTCATAAGCGGATAGCTGATGATGTTATGGGTCTGGATAACCCTACCTTAACCTTCCGGGAGCGTGAACAGCTCCGTGAGAAGCTATTAAATGAAGTGATTACGCTATGGCAAACGGATGAACTGCGTGACCGTAAGCCTACCGTACTCGATGAAGTGCGTAATGGGATGTATTATTTCCATGAGACGATCTTCCATGTATTGCCCGATGTTTATCAAGAACTTGAACGTTGTCTCAGTAAATACTACCCAGGGCAGAATTGGCATGTACCAACCTACTTGCGTTTTGGTTCATGGATTGGTGGAGACCGTGACGGTAACCCTTCGGTAACCTCTACAGTTACTTCACAGACCTTGCGCATGCAGCGTAAGCTGGCGATTCGGGAATATCAACGGATTATGCGTGAACTCATGAAATATCTAAGCTTTAGCACAAGTATTGTTAAGGTGACGCCTGAGCTAGCAGAATCCATTGAAGCTGATCGTGAGATCATTAATCTTGGCAAGATGGAAGAATGGCGCAATGACAATGAACCTTACCGTATTAAGCTTAGCTATATGATCTCCAAGACACAAAATGTTCTGGATGATGAGAAAAAAGGTACTCCTGAGCGTTATTCTACACCTGAAGAGTTTATCGATGATTTGAACGTGATTGACCGCAGCTTACGGCATCACTATGCCGATTATGTGGCCGACACTTATATTAAGAAATTGATCCGCCAAGTGGAGCTGTTCGGTTTCCATACGGCGACACTTGATGTGCGTCAGCACAGTCAAGAACATGAGAATGCTATGACTGAAATTCTGGCGAAAATGAACATTACGCCGGATTACTCCAAACTGTCTGAAGATGAGAAGATTGAGCTACTGGAGAAGTTGTTGAATGATCCACGTCCAATCACTTCTTCTTATCAGACGTATAGTGAGGGTACAGAGGAATGTCTTGCAGTGTACCGGACGATCTTCGCTTCGCAGGAAGAGTACGGCAAACAATGTATCACTAGTTATCTGATCAGTATGGCAGAAGCGGCAAGCGATATTCTGGAGGTTATGGTCTTCTCCAAAGAGGTAGGACTATTCCGCAAAGATAATGACGGTACAGTCGTATGTACGCTGCAAGCTGTGCCACTTTTTGAAACGATTGATGATTTGCATGAAGCACCACAAATTATGAATAGATTGCTCAGCATGCCTATCTACCGCGATGCAGTAAGAGCAATGAATGATTTGCAGGAAATCATGCTTGGCTATTCAGATAGTAACAAAGATGGCGGCGTGGTTACTGCTAACTATGAACTGCGTGTTGCTCTGAAAGAGATTACAGCTACAGCCGATAAGTTCGGAATCAAGCTGAAGTTCTTCCACGGTCGTGGTGGAGCGCTCGGCCGTGGCGGCATGCCGCTTAACCGCAGCATTCTGGCTCAGCCAGCCTCGACGATTGGCGGCGGCATTAAGATCACCGAGCAGGGAGAAGTGATCTCCTCCCGTTATTCGATGCAAGGGATTGCTTACCGCAGTCTAGAACAAGCGACATCTGCGCTTGTGACAGCAGCGATCAATGCGAGAATTCCACAAGCGGATTTATATGAAGAGAAGTGGGAAGAGATTGTTGCCCGTATCTCTGAAGTTTCGCTTCATAAATATCAGGATTTGATATTCCGTGATCCGGACTTCCTGACTTATTTCAAAGAATCTACACCTCTGCCTGAGGTTGGAGAGCTTAATATTGGTTCACGCCCTTCCAAACGGAAGAACAGTGACCGCTTTGAAGACTTGCGTGCAATTCCGTGGGTATTTGCGTGGACACAAAGCCGTTATTTGCTTCCAGCGTGGTATGCTGCTGGAACCGGACTGCAGAGTTTCTATGAGGGTAAGGAAGAGAATCTGAAGATTATGCAACATATGTATGAGAACTTCTCATTCTTTACTACACTGATAGATACGCTGCAAATGGCTATCTCAAAAGCGGACTTGATCATTGCTAAGGAATACGCCAGTATGGGCAAGAACGAGGAAGCGCGTCAACGGATCTTTGGCCAGATTGAAGATGAATTCAAACTGACCTCTGAGCTGATCCTGAAGATTACTGGCCAACAGGATATCTTGGATAACGTCCCTGTGATTCAGGAGTCGATTAGACTCCGCAATCCTTACGTTGATCCGCTTAGCTACCTGCAGGTTCAATTGCTATCTGAGCTTAGAGCGCTCCGTGAAGTCGATGGAGACGATAGCGAATTGCTTCGCGAAGTATTGCTTACCATCAATGGCATTGCCGCTGGTCTTCGGAATACCGGCTGATATAGTCTTAACACAAAAAGTCCGCCCTTTATCGGGGCGGACTTTTTGTGCTTACATAGGAAATTATGCAGTATCCGGCAGATTCTAAAAGATTACTTTCATGGATTCATGGAAATCCACGGTCATCATCTGCCCAATAGTTTTCATAGAAGCATTATAGACCGAGAATAAAGCGATGCGCTGTGGCACACGAGTTATGGACTTTGCCAGGAATGTGTGCAAAGAATGCACAAAAGGAGCTCTGGAGCCCGTGTTTATTTGCTTCTTTATAGGAATTACTGTCTGCTCGTACACATAAACATTTTTAAGTTTCATATTTCTCTGCTTCAGGGTCAAAATGCTGAACTATAGGGAATTATTACCTGTAATTCGGTATTTCAAGGTCATTTCAATAAAATATAGGGAATTGTTCCCTGTATATCAGCTGAACTTGGTGTAATTAATTGAATTTGGCCAATATACAGGGAGAAATTCCATATAACTTGGTCATAAAACAGCTGTGATCTAAGTTATAGGGAGGTTTTCCCTATAACTCGTTCCATCAAAATGAAATTCTTAACCTACACTGGAGCTCTTACTCGCCAAATCACCGAAAATCCTCCGGAAAGTACAACAATGTCTGCTCCATATGCGACAAATTTAAACTAACGGAAGCCTATTCATCCGACGGGATGATCTTGTTGCCTAATACGAGCTACTTCGCACATAAACTAAATATTGTGCTGCGAAGTGATTCTTTTGTCCTGAAAAATATTGTGGTGCTTTGCCCAATATTGATCTTTCTTGCACCACCTATGTAACCGAGATGTAAGCGGAGGTAAATAGTGTGGCAATTATTATTCAGGTGATGGAGCAGCGTAGAGAATGTTTGGAACTGTAGGAGCGTTAGCGATCGCCTTTATTGTCAGATTTTTACCGCGAGTAGCAGTTTAAATCAGGAAATCTGACAATAACAGCGACCGGAAGTCCAAATATTTCTCGGAGCTGCACTTAATCGCCTATAGCAAGTTGTCCAGTTTTTAACTCAGTTTACAGAGAAGGTTACAATACAATCCTTGATTTTTACACAAACTTGAATTACGATTTAATTGCTTGTACCGTGGATATTTGAAAATAAATACCAAGGGCGGCAAGTCTGGGGGAGTTAACAGGTGGAGAATTTGGAAGGCAGATTGACAAAGCTCGCCTTAAAAGGCGACCAAAGGGCATTTGCCGAGCTTGTGGAACTATATAAAGACAAAATATATCATCTGGCGTACCGGATGCTGAACAATCGCCATGAGGCGGAGGATATTGTTCAGGAGACCTTTTTGCGTGTGTATAGAAACTTGGATCGGTATGATGATAAACAGAAGTTCTCTACCTGGATTTATCGGATTGGAACGAACCTCTGTATTGATAGATTACGCAAACGGAAACCAACCTATTCGCTCGATGCAGATATGAACGATCAGGAGGGCCTAGACGGCTATTCGTTGATTCCAAGTGATAATGTAACACCTGAGACCGAATTACTGCTCTCTGAGACGCAGGGGCTAATCTATGAGGCCATTGACAGTCTGCCTGTGAAATACAGGTCTGTGATGATTCTTAGATACCTGCAGGATTTGTCGCTTCAGGAAATAAGTGATGTGCTCGACATGCCTGTAACCACGATTAAGACGCGTGTACACAGAGGTCGTGAGTTTTTACGTAAAAAATTAGGCCCGAAAATGTAAAAATAGATTTTTTTTTATGAAACATCTTTGGGAGAGCGACGTATGTAAGTTAAGCAAGTCTTATGTGTCCTGACCCTTTGTCTTAGGATAATTAAATAGCACTCATGAAAGGATTGGCTCCTATGGAATGCAAACTGGCCGTCTCTATGATGCACGACTACTTGGATGACGACTTGCCCGATCAGCAGCAGAGGGAGTTGAAGGAGCATCTTCTATCCTGTCCAGATTGCCGTGCAAAGTTTAAAGAATTAGAACAGACAGATATGTTGATGTTCTCCCTAATGCATCAGAATCCTGTTGCCTCAGATGATCTTGTGAGCCGGATAATGAGTTCATTGCCAAAGACCAAGAAAGAAAATGCTTTTGTTACCTGGATCAAGAGACACCCAGCACTTACAGCGGCATCTCTGTTTCTTGTCGTAATGCTGATGAGTTCCGTAACTTTTTGGAGTCCAGATAGACAACTTGTAGTTAGAGGTACAGATCTGGATCAAGTGGTTATCAAAGGGGATACTGTAATCGTACCTTCCGGCAAGATTATTACCGGTGACCTTACCATAGAGAATGGCAAAGCACAGGTATATGGGGAAGTGAACGGCAACGTAACAGTCATTGACGGTTCTCTGTATCAGGCTTCAACAGCTCATATTTCTGGGCAAGTCAAAAGCATAGACCAAGCGGTAAGTTGGCTCTGGTATAAAGTGACGAACATGTTCTCTGAAGTTGCCTACCGTTAAAGAAAGCGACAGTGGTTACCTTGAGCTGGAATATTATTTTGCGCCTCTTTTTCCGGAAAGATGGCGCTTTTTTGTTGCCTAAATTTAGAAAATTCAGAAAATGGGTGAGGGGCTAAACTTGCAACTGGAGCCCGAACGTTATAACCTAGATATTGATACAGATCTAACAGACATTTTACATAAACCCAGCTAATATGAAATGACGGGGGTTTTAGGCAATGAGTTATTTTACAGACTTAACATGGAAAGATTCCATTAAAGATATTATTGATATACTGATCGTCAGCTACATTATTTATAAAGTGCTTAATATGGTCCGCGGAACTCGAGCGATTCAGCTGCTGAAGGGGATTCTGGTCCTGGTTTTGATTTGGGCTGTGAGTACCATGCTAGACCTCTATACGCTCAAATGGCTAATGAATCAAATGTTTACATTCGGGGTGCTGGCGGTCTTTATCATCTTTCAGCCGGAACTACGAAGGGGACTGGAACAGCTTGGACGAGGTAAATTTTTCGGACGGGCTGGGGAAAGTGATGAAGAACTCAGTAAATTAATTGGCGAAGTGATTAAAGCCGTAAATTATTTATCACATAGAAAAATAGGGGCATTAATCGTATTCGAGCGAGAGACAGGCCTTAATGAATATACGGAATCGGGTATCGCCATGCGTTCTTTAGTCAGCTCTGAGTTGCTGATTAACATCTTTATACCTAACACCCCTCTGCATGACGGAGCCCTTATTATGCAGAGGAATCAGATCGCCGCGGCTGCATGTTATTTACCTTTGTCCGAGAACCCTTTTATTAGCAAGGAACTGGGGACAAGACATCGCGCGGCTATCGGGATTAGTGAGGTTGCGGACTCGGTGTCTGTCATTGTCTCGGAGGAGACAGGACAGATTTCTCTGGCCATCAATGGTCAAATTGTAAGGGACATTAAGGAAGAGTCAATGATTTCGAAGCTCCATCAAGAGCTGAGTGTAAGTTCATCGCTGAAGGAGAAAGGTTCAACTTTCTGGAAACGGAAGGGGGACAAAAATCATGGATAAGTGGATGAGCAATAACAATTTCAATAAGATTCTAGCCCTTGCATTTGGGATCATACTGTTTACTATGGTTCGTATCGACACTGCACCTGTTGGACAGACCACGGTCGATACTAAATCGAAGATTATTGAGAATGTAAAGATCGAAGAGATCGGTCTAGATAAAGATAAATTTGTACTGGAATACAAGGATGTAGATAGTGTGAGTATGGAGGTTAAGGGGAAGAACTCGGATATCTCTTTTCAGTTCTCGGACGACTATAAAGTGACCCTTGATCTAAGTAAGGTTGAGCCTGGAGATAATACGTTGCCACTCTCATATTCATTACCTAGAGGTGTAACTCTTGTCAGAATGACTCCTAAAGAGGTCAACGTACATGTAGAGCTGCGAAATACAAAGTCTTTTCCCATAACAATGGTTACTAAGGGAGAACCAGCAGCGGGGTATCAATTAGGTACCCCAGTCTTGCAGCCTACGGATACTGTTGAGGTTACGCTGCCAGATAATGAGTTAAGCAAAGTGGTGAAGGTTCAAGGCACTATTGAGCTAAATGGCGAGAACGAAACCTTTAAAGAGAAGAAATTGAAGCTGCATGCTTATGATAATGAAGGAAAAGAAGTGAAGGATGCCGTCATTGAGCCGGCTACCGTTTCGGTGGAATTGCCAATCACCTTGCCTTTTAAGAGCTTACCGCTGGATATCGGCTTTACCGGACAGCTTCCGGGTTCTCTCGTCTTATCAAATGTGACACCTGAGCTGGAATCAGTCGTCGTATATGGTCAAGCCAATGCATTAGCTACATTATCTACCTATGAAGCTAGTATCGATCTTAGCGCTATAGATTCTGCAGGAACGAAGCAGCTGAAGGTAGAACTTAAACCTCCGGCAGGAACTGAGAAAGTAATGCCTGAAACCGTGAACGTTTCATTAACGATCTCAGAAATTGCTGAACGGACGGTTGAAGCGGTACCCATCAAGTTGCAGGGTGTCGGTGATGAGTTAGAAGGAAGTATTGTTAATCCAACTAGCAAGGATATAGCCCTTACCTTAACAGGTGCGCCTACTTTGCTAAATCAACTAAATAAAGAGGATATAGGTGTTGTGGCTGATGTGACTGGCCTTACTGCCGGGACTCACGAGGTATCTTTACGGGTATCACTGCCTAAGTTCATCGCACTGGCTAATTCAAGTGTGCCTCTTACGGTAACCGTACAGTTGCTGTCACCTGCAACGCCAGTGCCTACGCCTCATCCAGACACGGGTAGTGTAACTACTCCTGAGCCAAGCTCTGAACCTGTTATAGGCGATGAGGAGGCCACTGAGAAGCCTACCCATAGCGGAGAAGCTGGAGCTACAGCGACGCCTGTCCCCACGGATAGCAGTCCTGAGAATAATGGCACAGCTAACACAAGTACGAATTCCGAAAATCCTGTAGGTACAGGGGGAACGTAACCTTTTATTGAAATACGTCTTTTAGGATATGTCCCAAAGGTACACCAAAATAGTATTCAAATCATAGGATAGAACATTAAGCTAATGTAGCGTATTCAAAGGAGAAAAATAATGGGGAAGTATTTTGGAACTGACGGTGTGCGGGGAGTAGCAAACCGTGAATTAACTGCAGAAATGGCTTATAGCATTGGTCGCTGTGGAGGATATGTATTAGCGGGTAACGTGCATAAACCAAAGGTTGTCATTGGGATGGATACACGTATTTCCGGACCTTTGCTCGAATCGGCTCTTATTGCTGGTTTGCTGTCTATCGGGGCAGATGTAATCCGTATAGGTGTAGTGAGTACACCTGCCGTTGCCTATATTACGAGATTATTAAAGGCGGATGCAGGGGTCATGATTTCGGCATCGCATAATCCGGTTGAAGATAATGGCATTAAGTTCTTTGGCGGAGATGGTTTCAAGCTTACGGATGAAACTGAGCTGCGCATTGAAGAACTAATGGATGCTGAAGTTGATGAATTGCCTCGTCCTATCGGCGCTGGTTTGGGTATGGTTACGGTTGATAATGACGCCAAGTACCTCTATCTGGAGTATTTGAAGACAACCATTTCTCAGGATTTCAAGGGAATTAAGGTTGTACTCGACTGTGCTCACGGCGCAGCGTATGAACTTGCACCAAGATTGTTCAGAGAGCTAGGCGCTGAGGTTATTTCTATTGGTGCTGAGCCTGATGGATTGAATATTAATGCTGGATTTGGTTCGACACATCCAGAGACTTTGCGTGAGGAAGTATTACGTCATGGAGCGGATTTGGGACTTGCTTTTGACGGAGATGCTGACCGATTGATTGCGATCGACAATAAAGGCGATGAAGTGGACGGAGATTTTATTCTTTGTATTTGTGGGGATGCAATGAATCGTGCTGGTAAGTTGAAGGATAGCACAATCGTATCAACGGTTATGAGTAATATCGGATTCTACAAAGCTACCGAGAAATTATCCCTCAACACTGCTAAAACAGCTGTAGGTGACCGGTATGTGATGGAAGAAATGCGCCGTGGTGGTTTTAATCTAGGTGGAGAACAGTCTGGACATGTTATCTTCCTTGATTATAATACAACAGGTGATGGTATTCTGACGGCTATCCAGCTGGTAGATACGCTTAAAGCTTCAGGTAAGCAGCTTAGCGAGGTTAAGAGCATGATGACAAAGTATCCGCAAGTACTGGTTAATGTTCGTGTACAGGATAAGACCAATTATCCTAACAACCAGGCTATCGAAGCAGCTATCGCTGAAGTAGAAGGTAAGCTAGGCGACAATGGCCGTGTGCTTGTACGTCCGTCCGGCACGGAGTCTTTGATTCGCGTTATGGCAGAGGGCCCTGATAAGGCAGATCTAGATCTTTATGTGAATCAAATTGTAGAAGTGGTTCAACGCGAATTGGTATAATTCATTACCATACCTTTATAGCCGGTGTAGAGAGTGAGAGCGATTCGGACTCGTTACACCGGTGTTTATTATTTTTGGATGAATCGTCTGAACAGGGATTTGTGAAATTTAGGTTGGTGCAGCATTGCCAAAGTAATGTAAGGTGCATATAATAGATTAAGTGTCATTCTAGAAGGAAAGCGGGGATTGTGAGGTTTGCAATAGCAAGCGCCAGAGCTTGGTCGAGCGCGGGGGAGAAGGGAAAGCTGCTACATGGTTATGTAGACAAGGG
Organism: Paenibacillus pseudetheri; assembly: GCF_924513355.1. Classification (NCBI taxonomy): domain Bacteria; kingdom Bacillati; phylum Bacillota; class Bacilli; order Caryophanales; family Paenibacillaceae; genus Paenibacillus; species Paenibacillus pseudetheri. Next base: position 63,163 of record NZ_CAKMAB010000022.1, on the reverse strand, counting down.
CTTGAACGGATCACGGCAGACGTAAGCTGACGAGGTGGAGGTGTTCGAAATGTTCGGCGGGGACCTCCCGGTGATGCACCAGAGCCGTAAATGGAGACGGAAAATGGAAGGGCGACCTTTCACACAACGTTTTCATGGGTGCATAAGAAATATAAAATTCATGTGTGCGCGCATCGTAAAGAAACACGGTAGTTCTGCCACGGCAGAGAAGAAGGCTGTGCATTTCATGAACATAAGATGTAAGTGACAGTTTATTTTGTTGATCCAAAAATACAACAGAATATTTGCTTTTTCTCAAAAACATGCCGCACGGCACGTTTCTTTCCTTATGCCGCCGCATTACGATAACTCGGACGGGGGAAATTATAATGTGTGGTATTGTAGGATATATTGGTAATCAGAATTCGCAGGGGATCTTGGTTGAAGGATTGAAGAAGCTGGAGTATCGGGGATATGATTCCGCTGGTATTGCTGTATTTACCCAAGAAGGACTGCAAGTAGTGAAAGCACAAGGCCGTTTGGCGAATCTGCAGTCGAAGCTGGAAGGCAGCCCACTGGCAGGTAGCGCAGGTATCGGACACACACGCTGGGCAACTCACGGCAAACCATCCGATGAGAACTCCCATCCGCATACGGATAACAGCATGAAGTTCTCTGTCGTTCACAACGGTATTGTCGAAAACTATCTGGATCTAAAAGAAGAGCTGATTGCTGGCGGATGCCACTTTGTCTCCGAAACAGATACAGAAGTTATTTCACACCTGATCGCTCGCGAATATGATGGGGATATCGTGAAAGCTGTGCAAAAAGCGATTACCTACATGCGCGGTGCGTTTGCATTAGGCGTCCTGACTGAATATGAACCAGACAAATTGGTGGCTGTTCGTCAAGCGAGCCCGCTCATTATCGGTCTTGGCGAAGGGGAAAACTTTATCGGGTCAGATATTCCTGCATTGCTTGAGTATACCCGTAACGTATATATTTTGAACGACGGCGAAATGGCAGTCTTGACAAGAGATGCTGTCGAACTGATGACGATTGAAGGAAACTTTATTTCTCGGGAAATGATTACTGTCGATTGGGATGCAGTTACCGCAGAAAAAGGCGGCTATGAGCATTTCATGTTGAAAGAAATCCACGAGCAGCCTAAGGCTTACCGCGACACTATGCGTGGTCGTATTAATGCCGAAGGTAATAAGGTTATTTTGCCAGAATTGAACATGACTGAAGAACAAATCAAGAACATCCGTAACATCCAAGTCGTTGCTTGCGGAACGGCATACAACGCTGGTGTGGTAGGACGTACTATGATCGAATCTTTGGTTCGTATTCCAGTAGAGAATGACATTGCTTCGGAATATCGTTACCGTTCACCAATCGTGACCCCGGAAACTTTGGTTATCGTTGTCAGCCAATCCGGTGAGACTGCAGATACTTTGGCAGCTCTTCGTGAAGCGCAAGCTAACGGTGCACATGTATTGGCGATCACTAACGTAGTGGGCAGCTCTATTGCTCGCGAAGCGAATGATGTGTTGGTAACCTTGGCAGGTCCTGAAATTGCAGTAGCCTCGACCAAAGCCTACACTTCACAATTGGTCGCTTTCGGTTTGTTCGCTCTTTATTTGGCTGAAGTGCGTGGTACACAAACCGAAGGACAAGTGGCTAAGATTCTAGCAGCTATGCAAGCTCTACCAGAACAAGTGGAAGAGATTCTAGCTCAAAAAGAAGCGATCAAAGGTTATGCAGAACAAATTTCTGAGCATAAGAACCTGTTCTTCATCGGCCGCGGCGTAGACTACGCAGTAGCTCAAGAAGGTTCCTTGAAGCTGAAAGAAATCTCTTATATTCACTCCGAAGCTTATGCTGCAGGTGAGTTGAAACATGGTACGTTGGCTTTGATCGAGGAAGGCGTTCCGGTTATTGCCCTGGCAACTCAGGAAGCTGTGCTTGAGAAGACTGTCAGCAACATCAAGGAAGTGAAAGCTCGCGGAGCTGACGTGCTTGCGATCACTCATCAAGAACATTTGACTGACCTGCTTAGATCAGTGGATCAAGTGTTTGTTATTCCTAAGACACTGCCAATGCTCACAGCAGCGTTGTCCGTAGTACCTCTGCAATTATTGTCTTATTATGCTTCTCTTGCGCTAGGTCATGATGTGGATAAACCACGTAACTTGGCGAAGAGTGTTACTGTGGAGTAGGTTATAACCTTTCCCAAAAAAATCTGAATTCGTTAAATATTGTTTGTAACTAAAAAATAAAGTTTGTAACTGAAAAATAAAGTCCGTAACTAAAAAATAAAGATTGTAATTAAACAAATATCAGGAGCCGTCCTTTAAATGTAAAGGACGGCTCTGTTTTGTATGTAGGGGTGAGTATTATTAGAAGAAAACAAAGTGTCAAATGAAAATAGAGTTCTAGACTGAAAAATAAAGTGTTAGACTCGGCAAATAAAGTTGTAGACTGAGAAAATAAAGTATTAGACTGACAATGCTTCATTAAGCTCCCATGAAAATAAAATTAGCTCAAAACTCGAAAAAAAGCATATTAAAGCAGACCCATAATAACGCTTTTTAAAAAAAGGCTGAGCCTCGTGAGTAATCATATAGAGATTGTAGATCTTTAATCACACTGACAACAAACAAAAAGACAAGGCTGGTGCAACAACCAAAAAAGGATTAATCTCCCATGAGTGCTACCCATATAGGGTGCGACATTCTGTGATGCACCGTGGTGGTCGGAGTCAGACTAACGGTTGGGCTCTATGGCACCATAGCTTATCGACCTTCTTCGCCAGCCGTACAAACAGTATAGTCATAGGTATCCATTTTCATCCTCTGTGGTGCAGTGCCGATCTTGCGCTGCATGGATGGCTAACGGGCAGATTAGTTGAACACTATTACAACAAAATTGTTCAAATGATGAAATAATCCGTTACTTAAAGCACTATTATTTACCATTTGTTATTTATTTTGAAATAAGCTATTATGAAGTTAACTTCATATGAAATAAACTTCATATGAAACAAACTTCACCTCAGAAGAATAAGTTAGTTAGGAGAGTTACATTTGAAAAAACTATTCATACAGCGACTTTTATTATCAATCTTGTTAATGGTATTAGGATTTATTCAAATAAATCTCGATACATCGGAAGGATTTAATTTTGGCTATGTCATGTTATTCATAGGTGGAATAATTTTGTTGATTTCAATAATTTCTTACCTTAAATCCCGAAATAACAAAATATTAGAAAAGAAAATGTCAAAGGAATATGATGAAAGAGATATTTTAATTGATGGAAAAGTTTCTCGCTTTTCAATGCGTTTTTTGATGTATGTAATTATAATTATTGTGTTTTTAACTAATTTTGTGGTAATCCCTACAAATACTGCATTATTAATTGTTTTAATATCTTTAATCATTAGTGAATTTGGTTCTAGAAAATATTATAACCATGTCCTTTAATCAAGGAGATATTTAATGAAAAATAGAGTGAAAGAATTACGAGTAGAACAAGGAATAACTCAACAAGAGCTAGCTGATAAAGTAAGTGTATCTTCTAGAACAATCATCTCATTAGAAAAACAAAAGTATAATCCATCTGTGTTACTTGCGTATAAAATAGCTTCAGTTTTTAATTTATCAATTGAAGAAACTTTTATTTTCGATGAGGATGACAAATAATACGTTTCACAAAGATGCACATATTAAACAAACAACGGAGGAATTGTAATGATTTTTATACCATTTATTTTTGGGTTAGTTTTAGTAGTTTGGGGTATTTATCGTATGAGAACAGATGATGGCTTATTTGGAAAAAATCGAAAAAGCAAAAACATATTTAATCTTCTGTTAATGGGAGAAGCTTCAGGATTAGGACAATTTTCGGGTGGAATTCTGTTTATTATAATAGGGATTGTTGCATTTATTGTGAAGTAATAATAAATAAGGAATTTAATTTTTCACTGAAATATTGTGAATGAACTCACTTAAACAAAAGGGATCATTACGCTAACGGGACACTATAGTTGAACGAAACAAGGAACAGTTTGCCTCGGCAGTGTTCCTTGTTTTTATTAAGCTCCCATGAAAATAAAATTAGCTCAAAACTCGAAAAAGCATATTAAAGCAGACCCATAATAACGCTTTTTAAAAAAAGGCTGAGCCTCGTGAGTAATCATATAGAGATTGTAGATCTTTAATCACAGTGACAACAACCAAAAAGGCAAGGCTGGTGCAACAACCAAAAAAGGATTAATCTCCCATGAGTGCTACCCATATAGGGTGCGACATTCTGTGATGCACCGTGGTGGTCGGAGTCAGACTAACGGTTGGGCTCTATGGCACCATAGCTTATCGACCTTCTTCGCCAGCCGTACAAACAGTATAGTCATAGGTATCCATTTTCATCCTCTGTGGTGCAGCGATCTTGCGTGCATGGATGGCTAACGGGCAGGATACGTTAATGAGCAGCTCCATTTTAGAAGGAAATCTATTGCTTTTTACGAATATGTTATACAGAGTGAGGTGAGTGCATTAAACTACCTCGAAATGATTTAGTTTACTCACGCAGGCTCATGAATTCGCAGGATTTCACCTTAAGCTAAATGTGAGATAAGAAGGAAACAGAGGAGGAGGTGGCTTGGGACAACTGTAAGGGCATGCAAGAATAAAGGTGAGAGTATATCACCTAATTTGTTCCATATCCTGCACGTCTCCATGTCGCCCCTAGCGATTTTCACTCCCATGTCTCAACGGGTCTATGTCCTTTCATTCCTTCGTCATATCTAACTAAGGGGTGGAGGTCGGTTTTTCTAACGGAACGGGTCTGAGCCCTTTAAAAGGACAAGAACATGTATCCATAGCCGATGATAAAAATGCAGGTCTTGTAAAATAATAAATGGGCATTTGGAGGAGCCTTCTAAGGCAAGTGAGATGATTGCAAACGGGAATTACGGATGTAATTACACTAGGGAAAAGGGGCTCTTGCAAATCATGACTGGGCTAAGAATTGAGATCCGCTAGCAGCATTTAATCAAGATATGTTATTAAGACCGGATGCAAAAATAAAAGAGTTTGAGGTATAAAAGGTGTCGAGTGACAACAAAATATACAGATTGTCGAAAAGAGCCATGAATATGAGCCGATTATCGTTCTTCTTTTATATTAAGAATTCTATTTTATAATCATAATCAGATGAATCACTCTCTATAACCCCGAGTCAAAAAAGTATAACGGAAAAAGAATAATTTATTTATTTATTAACTTGTCAGCTAGACGTTAAAATAATACTCAATGATTAAATTATCATCTTAAAGAGAAAGGATGTATTTTCATGAGTGTTATGAATCTAGTAACAGAAGCCGAGCTGATTACAATAAATGTCATGCACTATGGTGCACTACCTGATTCTGGCGAAGATTCCACAATGGCAATTCGTCTTGCCATCCAGGCCGCTTCACGCGTCATTGGTCCCGTTATCTTATATTTTCCTAAAGGGCGATATGACATCTATTCTCATCAGGCCATACGAGTACCCTACAATATCTCGAACACGGCTAGCGAGGAAGAAGTATCGGATATTACAAAGACGATTGGACTTTACTTTGATCGCCACCGACTATTAACCATAGAAGGAAACGATTCGTTGCTGATGTATCATGGGAAACAAACCATGATTGCATTCGAAGCTTGTGAGTTTGTCACAATACAAAATTTACGGATCGATGTTGCAAATCCAACGATGGCGGAGATGACTGTTCTTGCCGTTGGTGATCATTATATCGACATGCAGGTGCATCCGGATTCGAGGTATGAAATCTGTCAAGATCGCTTATTCTGGATTGGCTCGGGTTGGTGCTTTCAACACGGATATATGCAGGAAGTTGATCTAGCTTCCAATACGACCTGGAGAGCTGAGAATTTGTGTGAGACTGCCAGTAAAGTCGAGGAGATTGGGGCTAATCATTTAAGATTCCATTTTATTGACCTGCCGTCCGTTCCGGTAGGAAGAATTCTTCAAGTCAGAGATGGAATACGAGATCAAGTCGGTTCCTTCATCCATAGAAGCCGCCATATTTCATGGAAGAACGTAAGTATTCATTTTATGCATGGTCTAGGCATTGTTAGCCAATTTAGCGAGGATATTACATTTGATAATATCAATCTATCTCCACGTACAGAAACCGGACGGACCGCTGCCGCATTCGCGGATCTTATGCATTTCTCAAGCTGCAGAGGTCTGATTAAAATTGAAAATAGCAGGTTTATGGGATCGCATGATGATGCAATTAATATCCATGGCACGCACCTGAAAATTGTTGAGGTGCCAGAAAAACACCATGTCATCGTTCGTTTTATGCATCCACAAACCTATGGTTTAGATGGATTCTATCCTGGAGACGATATTCACTTTGTAAGAGAAAAAACATTAGCTGTATTTGATAAGAATAAGGTGATGACCGTTCAGCGAATTAGTCCCCGCGAACTGCTACTAACCTTGGAGAAACCTGTTCCTGAAAACATTGTCTCTGGTGATGTAATCGAAAACGTAACATGGAATCCGGATGTCGAGATACGTAACAATCATTTTTCCAGAATTCCAACCCGTGGCATCCTTGCGACCAGTACCGGAAAAGTCGTAATTGAAGATAATCTGTTCGAACGCACCGTTATGAGCGGGATCCTGATTGCGAATGACGCGAGTAGCTGGTTTGAATCCGGGAGGGTGAATGATGTTATCATTCGTAGAAACCGATTTATCGAATGCGGGGGCAGAGAGCATCCCGTGCTCTATATCGAGCCCGAAAACCGCAGCGTCGATGTCAATCAACCAGTTCATGAGCACATTCTTATTGAAGATAACTACTTTCAACTAACGGATTCTCTAGTTCTTCACGCAAAAAGCACGAGAGATTTAATGTTTCGAAATAATACCATAACGAAGACGGATGCCGTACAAGCTAGAAACATCCTGAGATTGAACGGTAGCATTGAAATGACGGATCGACAGATGAGTGACGATACGTTGATATCTCTTCATGGTTGCAGCGAAGTAACGATCATCGGCAACGAAATGCCTGAAGAAGACTTCCCGCGTCAAATCCAAATCATGAATATGTCACAACAAGAAATACTTAATGATGCAAGTCAGAGGTTAGAATGCCAGTATTAAGGCGCATTATAACAAGAAGCTGCTTCCCGTTATAGATGGGAGCAGCTTCTTGTGTTATTCCTTATATTCTGTCGTGACATTTGCATTTTTGTAATCAGAGGGTGTTAATCCGGTCACTAATTTGAATACTTTGCTGAAATAATAGGGATTACTATAGCCAACCATATATCCAATGTCTTTAAATTTGTGATTGGATGACTCCAATATAAGCCGTTTCGCCTTTTCAATCCTAAGCTGCGTTAAATATTCGATTGGAGATATCCCTTTTATTTTCTTGAACTCCCGGCTTAGGAATGAAACATTAAAATTGACCATATCCGCAATATCCGCGATAGTAATTTCATCCGCCATATGGTCCTGAAGATATTGGTCTACGATTTCAATTGCGTTTTTCACGGAATTTGAAGCAGAATCCAAACTTCCTTGAGCGTGATGGAAAAACTTCTCGAATAGAAAGGAGACATTTCGAAATAAGGATAGATAATCTTTTGAAATCGAGATGACTTCATCGAGTTCTAATTTTAGATCGCGGCTCACGATATTCTGATGCAACATAGCTTGGCACATGCATTGCAGCATATGCGTTAAGCATAACTCAATGCTTATTTGCGACAATTTAGACCTTTCCCAATCAGCTAGACATAACTTGATTTCGCTTAGAAGGGCTTCTTTATTATTATTTTTCATGAAGGACAGAAGCTTCTGCTTATCAAACGATTTATCCGGATCTATCAGATTCGGAGCATTCAGTGCATAGTCACCCACTTGAATAAGCTTCGACATTCCGAAGACCGCATTATGGCTTAGTATCATCCTCGTTAATTGATATTCAAGCTTCAAATTGCATAGCTTCTCTATACGGTTACTCATCGCAAAGGTAAAAAAGTGCTCTTGCTGTTGACTAAAAGCCTGGTAAAACGCTTCATATAACGGTTCCGTAGGGAAGGCGCTCTCTGTCCCACACCGAAACACGACGACAATCTCATTCATAGCTTCTCCATCAAATACCCACGCATTATCGTAGGCAATAAAACGAATATTGGCAAGAAATCGAGGCATATCAAATTTAAACCAGACATCATGATAAGGGTTTGCAAGATCAATATGAAATTTGGAGATTGCACCCACACAGATAATCAATACGTGGTATGGTTTATTTTCGGCTTCCGGCATGAATGGGGGTGTCGAAATATGTCTGCCTTTCAGTAAATCAGAAATGTATTGCTGCTCCTTAGCACCATATTGCGATAGAGCCAGAAGCGTTACACGTTCTAACACCTCATCCATTGCGTGCTGGGTGACAGGCTTTAACATATATTCCTTGACACCTAGTTGGATCGCTTGCCGAGCATATTCAAAATCACTATAACCGCTAATAATAACGAATATCGTTTCTGGGCATGCTTCTTTGAGCTGCTTAATCAGTTCTAACCCATCCATTCCTGGCATCCGAATGTCCGTAAAAACGATATGTGGTTTAAGCCGAAGGCACATTTCAAATGCGGTCATACCGTCTGAGGCTTCACCTATTACATGAAGCTGTGAATTATAACCTTCAATTTTCTTGACTAAATTTCTAAGTATTGGATGTTTATCTTCTGCAACGATGACCTTAATCATGATGAAATATCATTTCCTTCCTTAGTTGGACGGACACCAAAGACAATCTGGCTTCCTATAGGTTCTAAATTGGTAATGTCGAAATAAAAGTCCTCGCCAAATTGTGTCAGCAATCGAGCATACGTATTCAAGATCCCCATACCTGACACTTGCAGGTTAGCCACCAGCTTGCCTTCCATAAAATTATCCCAATAAGCTGAGAAGGTATTCCTCAATTCTTCAAGCGGCACGGCGGCAAATCCTGATCCGTTATCCTTAATCCTGATGCACCAATCGGATGGTCCATGAAATTGGCCGACGATTTCTATATGCCAAGGGGGCAGACAGGTATCAAATCCATGATTTATTGCATTTTCTACGAAAGGCTGAAGCGACAGCTTGGGAAGGTGAAGTTGAGTCATTTCATCCGGGATACTCACTTGATACAACAAGCTCTCATCATAATGAAGCTTCATCAATTCAAGGTAATAAATGGAATATTTAATCTCATCCGCCAATATAGCTGTTGGTCGAGATGATGAGCCACTGTATCTCATCATTTCCGATAGACGGTAGCACATATCTGCTGCGACCATGGAATCCGTCTCTTCACAATGAACGGCAATCACGTTCAACGTGTTAAACAGAAAATGCGGATTGATTTGAGCTTGAAGTGCCGAATAATTTGCTTCGATGCTCCGGATCCGGGACTCATATTCGGTATTGATCGCAAGCTTGAGCTTATCTATCATTTGTTCGAAGGAACGATTCAATATCATAATTTCATCATAATCACGATTTTCTTCGATAACAGTACTAAACGTTAAATTATTTAAGCTTACAGACCGAACTCTTCTCGTCAGTGTTAATAGCGGATTGATCAGTTTACCAATCGCAAAATAATAGATGATTACAACGGCTAACAAGATAAGCAGCCCGATCATCAACAAGGTTAGACGATAGTTGCGTAAATTTTGCTGCAAACTCACACCGTCATCCATAAGGACTGTCGTCCAATTCAAGTAGTTAGACGTATATGCGCTAATCAGTGAAGAATCACCATCCAGCTTCTGCACGCCATTCGAAAGCGTTTTCTCTCGTATATGTTGTTTGAGTTGCTTCAACGTATTCAGGTCATGTGCACTTGTATTCGTCAACACCGGAAAAATGAGTTCGCCTTCCGCGTTAAAAAGGTATATTTTCTTTTCAAAGGATTGACTATGAATGGTTGCTATCTGTTCTAAGCTTCGGTAAGGAAGTTGAATCTCGACCATTCCGAAATCGGTGGAATAAGGCGTGCTGAATTTCCTAACGACGGAGATGACAGACTCAGGCGTCGTGGACCAAGCATCGAGATGCGGGGGCAGGACGGCAAAAAGCTTGTCATTTCTAAATAACTCTGCCATTTTGATAGAGCTTGTATAGGGATCAGGGATTTGTTTAACAAGATTATCGGCTCTAAAATATGAATAAAAAATATGTTGGTCTACATTAAAGACGACGACTTTGTATAGATCATTGACGACGTTATAGATCGCATTCAGATTGTGAGCGAGTCTAGACAGCGCGACGTAACTGTCATTCTCGTTCGCTGCACCGTTAATCTCTACCATAACGTCCAAATTCTCCTGATTGTTAGTAAATCCTAATGCAGCATAATCTAGCTGTTTGTATAACATATCCAATTGATCGGAAATTTTTTGCGTTGTTGGAACTAAACCGGTAAGTTCCGTTTTTAATAGTGATGATTTCATGTAGGAATAAAGGTAGAGCATGAACGAGAGCAGTATAACGAAGAACACGATCATAATCGTAAGCATAAGTTTGTTCTGCAATCTGAGTTTTTGAAACATATCGATGCTCCTCGAATGGGAATATTCGTCTACTTAATCAACCACATTATAATCAAAAATATATAAATTCGATAGTCAGAATTCTATATTTCATAACTTAAGCACTAACATTATATTTAACTTGAGATTTCAATATACAATATTGAGATCAACTAATAAATAGGGGGTCATAAGATGAACAGATTTGCAAAGAATAGCTGGTTGTTGCTCATGTCGAGTCTAATGGTCGTGGCATTGGCGGGATGCGGAGCAGGATCATCCAACAATGCCGCAACTTCATCGGATTCGGGAACGAGTGCGGGAGAAACGGCTGCTGCGCCGGACAAGAAAGAACCGGTAAAGATTAGTTACATTGGAGCAGCAAGCCAACTGGCTGTAGGCGGTATTAAGGATTTAATCGCGAAATGGGAGCAAAAAACCGGAAACAAAGTGGACATTCAAGCAATACAAGATGATCAGTATGACAACCTTGTAAAAGCGAAGCTTTCAGGCGGCGGTGATGTTGATATCTTCTTCGGTTCGTACCAGAAGTATGATGTTCCAAACCAATTGCTGGAGATATCCGGAGAGGGCTTCGAGAGCCGAGTTAACGATGTCGTTCTTAATTCCCTTAAATATTCAGATGGAAAGATCTACGCATTCCCTTACCCATCTCAGCTCGGGTCATGGGGCGTATTCTACAACAAAAAAGTGTTCTCCGACTTGGGGCTCTCTGTTCCTAAAACGATCGATGAGCTGAATAAAGATCTGGAAGCGATCAAAGCAGCCGGCAAAACGCCATTCTATTTCGCCGCAAAAGACGGCTGGACGATGCTGCAGCATCGAAACGCAGTAGTCGGTATTCTGGGTGGTGCAGATCCACAGGTTTGGGATAAGTTGAATAAAAACGAGATTCAATGGAAGGACATCCCGGATTTTGTAGAACAGTATAAACAAGTAGAGGATTGGGCGAAGAAAGGATATTTCAACAAAGACTTGTTTACAGGAACCTATGAGAAACAACAGCAAGCCCTTGCTAAAGGCGACGCGGCGATGGTCATCCAAGGAGGTTTCATTGTTCCTGAAGTTCTAAAGCAAGATCCGAATGCTCAAATCGGATTCTTCCCTTTACCGAATAAGGATGGATCAGAGACGATTGCCCTTTCTGGCGGAACGCAAGTATTCATCGCGAAGAACAGTAAACATCCTGAAGAAGCGAAGGATTTGTTGCGCTTTATTACGGATAAGGAACAGGCGCAATCTGCCTTAGAGCAAGCACCGGGGATTAGCCCGTTTAAAGATATCGATGTATCGGATAAAATGCCTGAAGTGATGAAGGAAGTCCAATCGTTCGTTAATACTGGAAAGATCGCTAGACACGGTGATGACGCTTATGTTGTACCTATGCCATATGACGATTTGGTAGCAGCGTATATGGAGCTCTTGGCTGGAAAGATCACAGCGGATCAATTCGTGCAATACCATCAAGATATTTATGCGAAAAACGCAAAAATCGCAAAAATTCCAGGATTTTAAACCTTTCATTTCAATAGCATAAAGATAAGGAACTATATCTACGAAACAATAGGTATAGTTCCTACTTTAAGAATACGGAGGAAGAGAAGCTATGCAGGACACTTGCAAGAAAAAGAGATATCCCGTATATTACTTAGTCCCAATCATACTTATTTTTACTGTTTTTTATATCTCGCCAGCAGCGATAGGCTTGTTCTATTCGCTAACCGACGCAAGTATAAAAACTTCCGGGGTTCATTTCGTAGGGTTCGAGAATTACAAGACGCTGTTCAGTGATAGCGGTGCTTTCTTAATAAGTATTTGGAATCAGTTTAAATTTGCCATTCTCGTCGCAGTAGGGAAGACGATTATCGGACTTTTCCTTGCGCTTCTTCTAAACAGGAAGTTTAAGGGGAATCAATTTCTTCGCGCATTGATCTATATCCCGATTATGTTCGGCGTCATTATGGTTGCGCTCATCTTTAATTATATTCTAAGTTACGAGGGATTCCTGAATAATTTCTTAACCTCGATTGGACTATCGTCGCTCGCGAATGACTGGCTCGGAAGCTTCTCAATATCCATGTATTCTGTTGTTGGAGTAGACATCTGGATAGGCGTTGGCTGGTCCATGATGCTGATCTTAGCAGCGCTTCAATCCGTTTCAAAAGATTTGATCGAATGCTCCGAAATCGATGGGGCAGGCGCTTTTAGGAAATTTTTTAATATTACTCTACCGAGTATCTCATCTACATTAAATCTTAGCATCCTATTATCCATTATTTCAGGGTTAAAAGCCTTCGATATTATATATGCCCTAACTCGCGGGGGGCCCGGACATGCGACCGAAGTGATGTCTACCTACCTGGTTAAATCGATGTCATCTGGATCGATCGGCTATCCTGCTGCAATTAGCGTCATTCAATTCGTCATTATTACGATCGTAGCGCTAGCGATTAATTCCCTTACCAAAAGATCGGAGTCGAATTAAGATGAGCAATCGTAAAAAGATCCTACAACTTGGTACCTATTTCGTAGCCATCATCGTTTTTCTCATCTATATCGTTCCATTTCTTCTGATATTAATCACTTCGGTGAAAAGCGAAGCTGAATCTAAAATTATGGATTTTACTCTTCCTTCAACATTTCACTTCGAGAATTTTATAACGTCATTCAATGAAGGACAGATATGGAGAGGACTAACCAACGGATTATTTGTCTCTGTGACTGTAACTTTCTTGACCGTCATTTTATGTTCATATTCTGCGTTTATTATGCAACGCCATCGATCCCGCTTCACTAGCTTTACTTATAAATATCTGCTCGCTGGGATGATTGCTCCCTTTTCGTTTATACCAGCAATTAAATTGCTTCAAATTTTGCATATGGGCAACAATTTTTCTGGATTAATCATGGTTGATTTAGCGAGTCAAATTCCATTTACGATTCTCATTTACTATAGCTTCGTTCATGGTATTCCACGCGAATTAGACGATGCGGCGAATGTTGATGGGACTGGACCGATCCGAATGTTCTTTCAGGTGATTTTCCCGCTATTAATGCCCGTCGTATCGACGAATATCGTTCTGACCTTTACGAACATTTGGAATGATTTCGGCAACGTACTATTCCTTGTACCCAAATCGTCCATGTGGACGATGCCGATGGGTGTGTTTAACTTCCAACAGCTGTACTCATATAACTATGCACTTGTATGTGCTTACATCACAATTGCACTGATTCCAGTGCTTATCATTTATCTTCTCGGGCAGAAGTATATTATTTCGGGAATGACGACAGGAGCGGTCAAGGGTTAAACCATGATCGCTCCAAACGCGATAGAGCATAAATTTAAGACAATCCCTCTAATCTGTCTAAGCAGGAGGCTATCATGATTGAGTCAAGAACGAATTCAAACCAAACACTTTGGTACGATAAACCCGCTTCATCGTGGGAAGAAGCATTGCCAATCGGAAATGGGTTCATGGGAGGAATGGTATACGGCGGTATTTATAACGAGCGAATCGATTTAAATGAAGATACCTTGTGGTCAGGTTTCGCTAGGGATACAAACAACTATGATGCGATTCGCCATCTAGAACAGGTCAGAGACCTGATATTCAAGCAAGAATATAAAGCGGCTGAAGATATTGTTGAGCGTTATATGCTTGGACCATGGCATGAATGCTATTTGCCATTAGGCAGTCTGGACATTCAACACATTACACAAGTTGAAAGCGTTTCTGCATATGAACGCGCGTTACATCTGACAACAGGAGTCGCGACTACCGTCTATTCCATAGATGGTGAGACGTATTCAAGAGAAGCGTTCATGAGCGCCGCGGATCACTGTATGGTTGTGAGATTAACGAGCTCCAAGCCAGAGGGAATATCGATCGCATTAAAGTTAGATAGCCAGCTGAAGCATGATATCGAATATGACGCTCGTTCATCGACGTTTAAACTTATTGGCCAATGTCCTAGCCATGTTGAACCGAATTATATCGAAGATCATCCTCATCCGATCATTTACGAGGAAGGGAGGGGGCTTCGTTTTGTAACGGCTATGAAATGGATTACGGATCAAGGGAATGTTCAATGGAATGAGCATGATTCGGTTATCGAGATTCGAAATGCCAATGCCGTGACGATATTCGTCTCTGCTGCCACTGATTATTCAGAGCTGCATTCGGAAGGCTATGACCGTGATCTAAATCTCAAAGATTTAGTACAAAGCTTGCTTGATCACAATTGCAAGATGACTTATAAAGCATTAAAGGCCAGGCATGCCTCTGAATTTGAAGCGCTATCAACCAGAGTTGAACTGTCTTTGGAGCATACGGATATTTCTGAGTTACCAACAGATCACCGTTTACAAGCTGTCACTCAAGGTGCTAGAGATCCTGAATTGGCAGCGCTTTATTTTCATTATGGACGCTATTTACTAATCTCCAGCTCAAGGGCCGGCTCTCAACCCGCTAGTCTGCAAGGTATATGGTCTCGTGAAATTAGAGCCCCATGGGGGAGCAATTGGACCACAAACATCAATGTTCAAATGAACTATTGGCACGCCGAGACGACCAATCTAGCAGAATGCCACCTGCCATTGTTCGCATGGATCAAACGGCTGGCACAACACGGGAAGAGGACGGCACTGATTCATTATCAATGCAGAGGTTGGGTAGCGCATCATAATGTGGATATCTGGATGGACGCTTCACCGGCAAACGGGCAAGCGGTATGGGCATTTTGGCCGATGGCAGGCGCGTGGCTGTGCAGTCATCTATGGGAACATTATCGTTTCAACCAAGATGAAATATTCCTGAAGGAAGAAGCATTCCCGATTATGAAGGAAGCTGCGCTTTTCTATCTGGACTGGTTGATTTCCGACAACGAAACGGGGTACTTGATTACAAATCCTTCAACCTCGCCCGAGAATAAATTCTTAACACCTGATGGCGAGCCTTGCGCCATCTCAAAAGCAGCGACGATGGACCTGGTACTGATTCGTGAATTATTCACGCAGTGTATTGCTGCGATTGAAGTTCTAAATCAAGATTATGAATTTGCACTACAACTAGATGAGGCGATATCCAAACTTCAGCCTTTACAGATCGGAAGCGATGGTCGACTGCAGGAATGGATATACGAGTACGAAGAGTGGGAACCGGGACATCGACATTTATCGCATCTATATGGCATGTATCCGGGGTCCAGCATTCAAATGGGCCGTCATACCGAACTAAGCGATGCCGTTCGTAAATCCTTAGAATATCGAATGCTACACAGCGGCGGTCGTACAGGCTGGAGCTGCGCATGGGCGATGGCTCTATGGGCAAGACAGCGGGATGGGGAGAGGGCACACGACAATATGCTTGCTTTATTCAGCAACTCGACCTTCATAAATCTATTCGACGGTCATCCATATATGGTCGATACACACATTGATTATACCAGATCCATCTTCCAGATTGATGGAAACCTCGGGACAACCGCAGCGATTGCAGAAATGCTCTTACAAAGCCATACAGATGAAATACTTCTTCTGCCTGCGCTACCTGCCGCATGGTCAAATGGGAAGGTTCGCGGCCTCCGAGCCAGGGGCGGCGTTACGGTAGATATGGAATGGAACAATGGCCAAGTGACGGAAGTGCATTTGAATTCGGATCGGGGAGGCTGTTACCGTGTAGGATCTGCTATACCCCTTAAAACTGACATGCATATCATTCAATCCGTGCGTAAGCACGATAGCTATCAATATGAAATTCAACTGCCAGCACATCAGGTCGTCAGCATGATGGCGATGCAGCCCACAAATCGTTAATTCCAAGAGGGGGTGATTATGGCAAGATCAAAAATGATTGGTTTAGGTAACAAATCTAATGCGAAATAGGAGCTGAAGTTCAAATGACTACTATTAAAGCACGTAAGTACTTATGGATTTTACTTTTCACATCATTTCTATTACTGCTTAGTCTCTTAAATGTTTTCAATTCACAAGCAAAAGCAGAGCCAGCAATGCGTGTAACGGTAAACAATACACATCCTTTGAACATGATCGGGTTCTATTACACGGATTCTTCAACATTAACACAGCTATGGAATTCAATACCCGAGAACCAGAAACCTTATTCTACGATTCTTCTCATTGCAGAAAATTCTCTGAATAACACTGATAACGTTAAAAATTGGATTACTGCACGACTGGATGAGTGTGAAGCCAACCAAATATCCTGTATGGTACAAGCCATAAATGGGGAAACAAGGGAAAGTAAAGCAATCCCTATTAGCTGGTATGAGGGACTTATGCAGAAATATAGCTCTTTAAAAGGCTTTAATGCTGCAGAATTGTATAATTCAACGCCTTGGTTTGGCGAAGCCGAAGGAAATCATTCACAGTATTTGGCAGATCTGCTTAACATGGCTTCTCAATACGGTGGACTATTCGTATGGTCGGATACGAACATCTTTAGCCCGAATGGAACGATGATGGATTGGATCCAGAATAATCCTAATTTAATCAACGCCATGAGAGCACATAAAGAGAATTTTGCTCTCCTATATAAAGAATCTTATACAGATCGATCAACCGAAAGCTTAGGCTTAGGATTATTCCTTGCCGACTTAGCTGGGAATTGGGGAACCAGCTCGGATTGGTGGCACTGGCAGCTAGCAGGTTACGGTGAATTGTTTAGAGGATGGAATGATTTAAACGGTGACTGGAAGCAGGTCTTCTCGTATCCCGAATCGCAATATGTCATGGATATGATTCGCGCTGCCAGTGAAGGCGCGACAATTTTCAAGTCCGAAGCCGGCTGGTATTCAACCTCTAACCAAGGACGCCTTACACCAGGTTATACCCGTGCAGCATTGCCTTTCTTGAACAAAATTGTCGATGGCAGCATACACATTCCTTCGAGAGACGAGGTACTTGCAAAGAACAAATTTGCTTATGTCGGACGTCCGGCTTTTTCTGTTCCTTACACATCACCTTATTCAGAAATCTTTATGAGTACGGGCCAATACGGCATCATTCCGCTGCTTCCGACAAATGTAAACGCGACTGAACTAGCGAATTTCGAGAATACATCGACTATTCCAAAGGATGAAGATTATTTCAAGTCATTATATCCAGAGGAAACCTATTCATCGAACACGTTTGCCTCTAGAAACGGGAATACGTGGTATTGGATGAATAGTAGCGAGAATACGAACATATATCAAAGCTCCAAGCTAAAGCCGGCAATCAATCCCAGCACTTATTTTTATATTGGCGCGAATCCGCATACCTATGCGGTCATTAGCGAATCGTCCGACAAATTTGATATTCATCTTAATAACTATCGCGTTGATAAAAGCTCGATTTACGATGGTACGAGATGGGATCAAGAGGCGATTAATCATTACATTTACAACACATACACAACAAATCCTAATGACAGTGCATTACGTACATCCATTATAAGAGTCAATGGAACCTATGATGAAGGGCGTCCGCAGCTAACTATCAGCGGCGACAACGGGTACACCTATCGTGAACAATGGGATGAAGTCAATAAAGAATATACGTTGACGATTCAACACAATGGTGAAGTAAATATTCAAATTCTTGCCAATCATCCAGGCTCAGTCGATTCGAACCCTGCGATGCAAATTGAAGGCGAGAGCGGGATGCTAGGCGGAGAAGCACTTGTCAAAAACCTTGGTTCTGCTTCCGGCGGAAAATATGTCGGGGAACTTGGCACTAGCAGCGAAAGTTCGGTCACGCTTAATGCGTTTGTGGATTCGCCAGGGTATTATACGATGAATGTCTATAGTATCGTATCAGGCACACGTTCTTTCAAGGTCAGCGTGAACGACAGAATCGGTCAACCATTGACAGTCACAGGCAATTCATGGTCGCAGCCTGCGGCGCCCGTGCCTCTGATAATTTTCTTGGATGCCGGAGCGAATACAATTAAGTTTAATAATAACTCGTCATATGCACCTGATCTTGACAAAATCGTTCTGACAGCAGCTGCGACCAGCAAATCGGGAATTGAAGCAGAAAGCGGTTCACTAAACGGTTCTGCAGCGATCAAAAATCTGAGTACAGCATCAGGCGGTACAGTGGTCAGCCATATTGGCAATGGCGCTGCAAATTACGTAACATTAAACGTAAATGTTGATACCACTGGGAAGTACCGACTCAATGTTTACAGTATCGTAAGTGGAATCCGTACCTTCTTCGTAAGCGTAAATGGTGGAGCGGGGCAGACTTTGAGCTCAAGCGGTAACTCATGGACATCCGTTGCACCGGTTTCCTCGTTGGATGTTGACCTAACTGCAGGAATGAATACGATAAAGATCTATAATGATTCGGCTTATGCACCTGACCTCGATAAAATTGAGATTTTACCGTAGGAAGTGAATTTCATTTAATGAATAAGAGAACCGAAACTCCAAAAAGAAGGAGGCATCGGTTCTCTTTTATTTTCCTAATTCCGAGATTTTGCAGAAGCATTCGGATATTTGCATTGAAATGGATGAATCCACTTACTGCAGCGGACCAGACTTCTTAGGGCAAAATGGGAAAAGAGTTTATGTTGTCGTGGGACAAGAACGATGAGTGTACCTATTGTCGAAAAGAACCAAGAATATGAGCCGATTGTCGTTATTGTTGTTACTTGTAGTCACTATAAACTCCCATGAAAATTAACTCTACAGTCACAGTAAAAGACAACAGTAAAGAAGACCCCAC
This sequence comes from Paenibacillus pseudetheri, assembly GCF_924513355.1. Taxonomy (NCBI): domain Bacteria; kingdom Bacillati; phylum Bacillota; class Bacilli; order Caryophanales; family Paenibacillaceae; genus Paenibacillus; species Paenibacillus pseudetheri. The sequence goes on along the minus strand of NZ_CAKMAB010000022.1, from coordinate 43,801 downwards.
ACATACATTTTTTAAAAAAGGTGTGCGCTTTAACTTTTCGAATAGTTGAGATCAGATTTATTAAGAAACGTCAGAGATTTTCACTGAATAACCTAAGTTTTCGAGCCACGAATGGCGTACTTTACTATAGACTCTTGCATCTGTTTATCGAAGTAATCTTCACCTAAGTCTATGTACATTTCCTTACGAGTTAAGAGATAATAAGCAATTCTTAACATAGCATGAGCCACATTTATTGCTGCTCGTTTTTTTCCTTTTCGTGCGGCTGTGCGTCTATACATAGCACCTAAATAATTTTTTGACTCTGCTACGGAATGGGCTGCTTCAATTAGAGCAGATTTAAGGTATTTGTTTCCGTTTTTGGCTTTTGAAGATTTTCTTTTTCCTGATGTACTTATTTTTTGTATGAACCACCTGGTTAAGTTGGAAGTAGAAGTTTCAAAATCAACTCCATGAAATCTCCTTTAAAAACATTAATAGATTTCCTGAATTAGGTGCTCCTTGTTTTGCCGTTTTACCCTTGAGATAAAGCGGCTTTTTCTTTTGTATTTACTATCAAAAGAAAATAAGGAACTATACTCAAAAATAAAGTATTAGATAGCCTGAACGCCTTTCCAAAAGCAGACAAGCGGAACGATCTGCAACAGCCAGCAATTCCGTGCTCCAGATCACTCCAGATGTGGCAGCGGAACGTACCGGGTATATCCTGTAGCTCCGCGCACCAGGTTTATTGTGCAAAATAATAACGTAGTCGTGCGTGCTGATGACTCCATAATTGCATTTAATTAATGCTGGTCTTCGCTTGCCAATAATGTGCTGAAGCAAGTCGCAGTGAATCTAAAATGTACAGCAGTGATTCCTATTTTAGCAGGCGAATTCCTGCTATGCTGACTATTTAGTACTAAAATAAGGAAGAACTATCACTGATAATGAACAATCATTCAAACAGGATGCCTAAGATCATTTCACATCCTGTTTTGTATTGGTGAGCTTAACTTTGCCTTGAGAAGAGTATCGAGCTTATTAGGATGAAATGAACAATTATCGGGTGAGAAAAAATACCTCCGTAACTTGTACAAGGTAGCTTATTCGAATCGAATTATAGACTAACGTCGCTTATAAAGGGAGTTGTTGTGATTGAGCAGCATAAAAATCTAGAGTTATTAAATTATCCTTTTTACGTCAGATTCGTTTGTAGACAAAATCTTATTTTTAAAACTAATCAATTCAGATTATTTAGTGGCTGCAAAGAGACTGAGCATCCAAAAGATATTTGCGACTTTTACAATTTTATAGTTCAAGTTTAATTCTAAGCTTAGCATGAGGCCTATGACTCATTAGGATGACTATAATCAGATGCTGCACTTTAGTCTAGTTCTATAATAGGCTTTTCTTAATTGGTAATTATATCTTGGTATACACGTTTAAGTACATTAAATTTAGTGAAAAATGATGATATTAAACACGAATAAAATAGGAGGAAGAGGGCTTTGAAGGAAAATACAATTATTGTATTAAGTTGCAAAGAGATATTCCAAAATGCTGGAATATACTTTTGCATAAATTAAAAAGTCCAACCCCAACTGAGTTAAAGATATTAATTACCGATGGAATAGTGAATTTTGAAGTGAAGCTTTGGACTGAGAAAAAACTGCTAGAAGCATTAGAATTTGAGTGAGAAATAGGACTTTTATCTGAATTTTGAAGGAGTGTAAATAAACATGAACTATGATGATGTTTATAGGCTTCACTTACAATTGCTAAGCATTTATGAAAAAAACGAGCGATATTCAAGCTCTCATCAGCAGCAAATTAGTTATTACAAGAAGCAGTTTTTTATGTTTGCTGAAGATAATGTTCAACGGATTTTCGTATTAAATCAATTACTAAAAATTCACGAAAAAACTCGAGAAGTTCTTGTTGATAGCTGCGCAGATCGGTACTTTTCTAAGGAAGTATCTGTTGAAGATATCTCTAGTGTGTAATTGATGAGTTGCAAAGCATATACAGTTTTTAACTTTTCACTGCACCTAATATCCGACTATGGATATTAAGTATGTATGTAACATCTGAAAGGCTGCAATAATGCAAATCAGATGGAATCTCGCTATAAGGGAAAGATACTCAATGGAGTACAGCTATTTTCCGGAATTGTACCCGGATGAGCTTTTATACAGTGCTTGCGCAAGGTATCAAATGAATATTGGTAAGCCGGCTCAAAAACTATATATTGAAAAATTATTTGACGTTCGTTCTTGCTGTGCTATTACAGACTTTCCGAGTCATTTATCGAGTTTTGTTGCCAAGATTGCACAGAGCCACAATACAGTAGAAACCATATTAAACAACCACACAAATTACCCATATTATAGGCCATTTATCTCCAAAGAAACTGCCCAAAAAGTACGACATTATATGTTATCACCTAACAATGGTAGGAGAATTCATATGTCTTTAGGTATTACCGCATGTAGTATACCTAAACCCAAATTCCTTAAATATTGTAACAATTGCGTGTTACACGATTTAGGAACGTATGGGGTTTCTTACTGGCGTAGAGTCCATCAACTCCCCGGTGTATATCTGTGCCCTCTACATTCCTCAGTGCTTAATAATTCCAATATATTAATATCAACGATAAGAGGGAAGCATGACTTTATTGATTTTAATACAGTTTATAAGGCTACAGATGCTGAAGTAAAGATAGAATTTGAAAACGAAATGAGCGATATTGCAAAGAGTTCTTTAGACATACTTAATTTAAAGTGTGAAGATAAAATATGTAAGGAAACGTTGAGAGAGTATTACCTAGCTGATTTGGACTCGAAAGGGTATGTTACCGGGAATGGACGGTTACGATTTAAAATGCTAATTGCTGATTTCACGGAGTTTCACAGCTCTTCTTTTCTGAGAACGCTTAAAAGTAATATAGAAGAAGATTCAGAGGATACTTGGCTACATAAGCTGCTGAGAAAGAGCAAGGAGAATTGCCATCCACTGCGCCATATACTATTCACTAAATTTCTAGGTGTCTCATTTAATGATCTAACACTTACAAGAAGACCAGAGTCATTTGGATATGCACCATGGCCTTGTTTAAATAAAACTTCAACACATTATAAAGAATCTGTCGTCCAAAATTGTGTGATTACAACTGGGAGCAAAACGAAGAAACCAACCGGCCATTTCATTTGTGATTGTGGCTTCATCTACGTACGGACTGGGCCTGACTTAAGTTATGCAGACCGTTTTAGAATCGGAAGAATTCAATCTTTCGGTCCCATCTGGTTACAAGCAGCGCAAGAACTACACTCAAATCATAACCTTTCGCAGAGGGAGAAGGCTAAACGACTTGGCGTGGATTCCAAAACCTTTGTTAGAATGATTAAAAAAGGTGAAAAACAAAAATATACTAAGGTTCAAAAGAAAGTAACAGGGAGCAGAAGCGGAAAAGAACATCAGAAAAAATCCCCAGCTCGAGTTAACTGGCAGGAAAGAGATCAAGCGATGAGTGTCAAAGTTTTTGCTGCTGTTACTAAAATACTCGATGAAGCTAAACCAACAAGGATTACTAAAAGCGAGATAGTTAAGAGAGGTCAACTTCATAGTTCAATCATTTACTATCCAAGTAAGTTGCCGGATACAAAGTTGGTTTTGAGTCAAGTAATTGAAAGCTTAGAAGAGTTTCAAATGAGAAGAATAGATTGGGCGCTAAAACAATTAAAGGACTGTAATGAATTAAAAAAATGGAAGGTGCTAAAGTTAGCAGCTATCACAAGCAAATGTACAGAGCAGGTCCGAAATTATCTTGATCGTAGGCTGGAGTAGTGTCAAAATCCAAAGAAATGGGTAATTACCATTAATTAGTCTGAATTAATTGGGAGGGGGAATAATGGAAAAAAAAGCTTACTTTCCAGAGGGGTACCCAGATGAGGACTTTCGTAGCCTGTTATTTCGTTATAAATCTCGGATCGGTGCAGATACACAATATCCATTTAAGAGGATTATGATTGATCTTTTTGATACTAATGCCAACAAGCCCAGTATCTACCCGTGTAATTTGAGCCTATTTGCTGAAAAGATAAATTCATATAAATCTGAAGAGAGCATTATATTTGATCATACATACTATTCGCTATATCACCCCTTTTTACCCAATGAAATAGATAAGCTAATGTTTGAATCCATGTTAATTAAGAAAATGAATGCTAATGCCGCATCCTATATAATGCCTATAGATGAAAAACACTACAAATTTTGTCCTGAATGTTTGTTTTCAGATACTACAAGGTTTGGAGAAAGCTATATCCACCGGGTACATCAAATTAATTTTGTTCATATATGTCCATTGCATCATGTTATTCTAATCAAACATTGTTCATCATGCAAACAACTGTTAGCGGATTCCGACAACAATACGTATCAACCTACCTCTGATTCTTGTCCTCTTTGTAGAAAAACTCTAACACCTATAAAAGCTGAAAATAATGAAGTGAACAATTTCTTATTTAATATGGCAACCGACGTAAAAACATTGTTGCAAATCACAAAGCATCCCCAGCCTTTAACTTTATATAAGTATGATGTCCTTTTTGGACTAAAAGGATATCATACGTATGGAAATCATAAATTCTATAAAAATAAGGTTATTTCTTCGGATATTGTTTCATTTTATAAGATGGAAAATTTGAAGACGATCAATGTCACTGAGAATTATTTAAATAAGCTTAATTTTACAGAAGCTAATGGAATTAAGAGAAATCCCCTCGTTAATATTCTATTAATGAGATTTTTATGTGGCTCTTGTGAAGAGTTTATAAATTATGAGGTGCCGTCATTAAATTGCCCCATATATTGGGGGAACGGTCCTTGGGATTGTATTAATCCTTTGTGCCCAGATTATAACGAAAAAGTTATTAAGTATTGTAAGAAGATGATAAACAAAAATAAAAAAGAAAAACCTCTGCATGCATCTTTTATATGTCCTACCTGTGGCTGTAAATATGTGATTGATGCCGGCGAAAGTAAAACACGTGTTGTTAACAATGGTGATTTGTGGCGTAAAGCTCTGACGGATGCATCTGGATCTCGCCAAAAGATAATGCAATTAGCCGAAAAAACGGGGAAAACAGTTGAAAGAATAAGGATGGATATTAGTGGAATAAGTAACTCTTTCAAAATGAATAGAAATGAAAAACAAGGACCCATCAGAAAAGAAAATACCAAAAAAGAAATTTTAGAGCTTCTAGAGAAGGATGAGTTTTTAACCAGGAAGGAAATAGCTGTTACTATAGGAAACGATTTTTACAAGCTTAGATCAGAAGAGCCTGATTGGCTCCTTAACATTCTTCCTTATGGAAATAATGGCAATGGATTTAAACCAAAAGATTGGGATTTAGAAGATGAGAAGCTTTCAAAACAAGTCATAGAGATTGTTGATGAATTGCGGGAAAATAATCATCCAAGAAGAATTGTTCAATATACAATTATTCGTTGTATAACAAAGTCTGCGTCTAGATTTTCCAATCAAAGTGATAGACTACCAAAGACTTTTGAAACTATAAAAAAACTGACGGAGTCTCATGAAGAATATCTGATTAGAAGAATTCCGATCACAGCAAATCAATTGAAAAAAATAAGAACACACCTGACAATTTCAAGTTTCTTAAATAATTATCGTTATAAGAATTGTTCGGATATAGTTTTAGAGCATGTAACCCAGTTCTTTAATCAAATGAAGGAGGAAGTCTAATATGGCCAAAAGGAAGCGAGAATGGACGGACACCAAAATTAAGGCTCGCATCAAAAAAGGGAAAGGGCAGGGTTTTGGAGTTGATTATAAGCCATGGCTAACAATTCATGATGTTCCTTCAAGTGGGGTAGTTACAAGGATGGATAGTTGGACGGTAGGAAGAATTCATCATCTAATGTCTATTTTTGAAAGAAAATATTTTTATATGGTGGATTGGTCTGATCGAATTACTGACATAAGAGAGCAATATCCTTGTTTGCCTCTAGAAAGAACTTTAGAGATCGCGGATGAGCTAGTAGTTAAACATCATACAGATCCAAAAACAAATGAACCGGTTGTTATCACAACTGATTTTATGTTGTCCGAAGGTAGTGGTCAGCTCTATGCCCGTACATTGAAAGAAGCTGGAGACTTAAGCATTAGGACAGTAGAGAAACTTACAATTGAACAACGATATTATCAAGAAAAAGGGATAGATTTTAAAGTTGTTACTGATTTAGATGTCCCTCGTGCATTTGTGGAAAATATTGAATGGGTTCATCGATCAAGATTTTTGAAATTTGCTCCTTCAGAGCTTAGTACGTCCCTGATTAAGACTATAGCGCCAGAGTTGTTTTTAAGAATCAAGCAAAAAATGCCACTATCAATAATTACTATTGAATTTGATGAAAAGTTAGGCCTGCCTATAGGAACCTCAATGTTTATTGTTCAGCATATGCTTGCCACAAAACAATGGAAGGTTGATATGTATAAAAAAATTTATCCATCGGAAATTATAGAAGTGTATGAAGCCGATTCTTCAATAATCCACCAACACGATCAATTTCCCGAAATTGGTTAGGAGGTTACTATGAAGTTTGTAGAGAATACAGTAATTGAATTTTTTGATGACGAAAGAAAGAGTATTGGAACGGAGCGTATACTTTGGATATCTCCAGACAAGTTGCAGGTAGTTATCATAGATTTGGACAACAAGTCTAGCCTACCCGAATTGAGAAGCTATGAAAGTTTAGAGGAGAGTCTTTCATGTAATAGAGCAAGAATACTTGAAATTGACCCCTATAACATCGCTATAGGATTGTACGAGCCAAGTCCGGAAAATCTTCAATCTCGAGACAAGGCTTGGAATTTAATACATGAATTCGTATTGGATGAGCCAGACATTTATGATGCACGACTTCGCAACGCGATGATAAATGATTACATTGATAGAATGGAAAAAAGAGCGATAAAGATTCATAAAACACAGATTTACCGTAAACTACGTCGTTATTGGATGGGCGGTAAATCCAAAATGGCATTATTATGTGATTATCGGAATTGTGGAGCACCAGGAGTATCCCGTGTTTCAAAGACCGGGATTAAGCGAGGCAGAAAATCTGCTATAACAAAGCTTGATCCAGATAATATTGTTGGTATCAATATAACGGAAGAAGACCTTCAGTTATTTCGCTTGGCAATCACAAGGCACTATCACACGCGAAAGAAGAATCCTTTAAAATATGTTTATGACCGCATGATATATGAATTCTACAATATTGGATTTGCATATGAAAAAGGTGAAAAGGCTCCAATTCTACCCCCTAGCGAAACCCTCCCCCGATTCGAACAATTTAAATATTACTATTACAAAGAAAGAAAGCTAAAGGATGCATTGGTAAAACGTTTTGGGGAACATAATTATAATCTGACAAAGAGGCCTGCTATTGGTAATGCAACAGCTAGAGGTTTTGGCCCAGGTGCCGAGTATGAAATCGATGCAACGATTGGTAACTTTCATCTTGTACATTCACTGAATCGTTTAAACATCGGAAAGCCCATTACATATTACGCAAAGGATGTATTTAGTCGATTAGTCGCTGGTTTTTCAATTGGAGTCAACAATATAAGTTGGCGTGAGGGTATAGTGTGTCTTGAGAATGCCACTACAGATAAGGTTGAATTTTGTAATCAGCATGGTATCCCTATGACATTTGAAGAATGGCCTAGTCGCTACCTGCCTAGACGTTTGTTAGCAGACCGTGGTGAGTTTGAAAGTGATTACGTTGAAGACTGCATAGAAAATTTAGGAGTGAATATTTCCAACACGCCACCTTATAGAGGTGATTTCAAACCATTTGTAGAACAGCATTTTCGCATCATGGATAATCGCACAAAACCATTGGTACCAGGTCGTGTTGAGAAAGGTGTTCCTGAGAGGGGCGAAAAAGATTATCGGCTAAATGCTAAATTATCGATAGAGGCATATATACAAATAATTATTGTTTTAATCAAAGAATATAATCATACAATTTTGTCGGACTATCCATTAGACCAAGATATGGTTAAAGCTGGATTGATACCTACTCCAATAAATTTATGGAATTGGGGAATGAAGCACCGTTATGTTGGACTACACGATAAGCCTAAAGACATTATACGATTAAATCTATTGCCCAATGCCGTTGCATCAGTTACGTATGATGAAGGCATTTATTTTCGAAGAATGAAGTTAGGCTATACCTGTAAAGAAGTAGAAGAAAGAGGATGGTTTGAAAAAGCAAGAAACAGTGGTGTTTGGACTGTGAAAATAACATATGATCCTAGAAACCTCAATTATATTTATCTGCCAAGACCAGATGGTTCAGGTTTTATAAAATGTGAGCTCTTACCTCAATATGCACAACACTTTAAAGGCTTATGCGAAAAAGAGGTTGAGATTCTTCAAATTTCTGAACGGGCTAATGTTCAAATGAGTCAAACAGAACAGCAGAAAATAAAAAGTCGAACTCTTGCGAAAATCGATAGTATTATTGATTCCGAAACGAAAATAACGGATGCAATCAGGAATCCCGATTTGTCCAGAGCCGAAATTATTCGCCAAACTGCCGAAAACAGAATTGACCAAAAGAATAGATCGCAAGTTACATGGGAACTTGGAAAAAAAGAAGATAATTCGGAGACTGACGGCAAGGTTATACCCTTTAGAAGAGAGCACGTTAACGAACATTCTACTGACAAAAAAATAATATTAGGAGAAGAAGATGAAGTCTATGACCTCCTCATGAAGGAAATAAATCGGAGGAATGACGATGAAAAAAATTGACAGGAAGCCTGTTTTAATGGGGACACAAGTCGTAGCACATTATTCTGAACAACTAGTACCGGCGTATAAGGGGAATCCTCTTATAGAAGCGCAACCACATATCAAATCTGCAAACGAGATTGTTAAAGTTTTTGCTCAGTACCCTGAATTTCACAGATCTCAATCTGAGTGGCCTGCTCATATTCGAATGCATTGTGTATATCAGTTGCAACATTACTTGCAGCCATTACCAATGCATTTTGATATGGAAACCCGATTTTCAGTAATGATACGACAAGGATACGTTTCGCGGAATCCCACTTTACCTATCTTTCAAAGACAGTTCTCAATGGGAATAAATAATCTTTTGGAGCAGGGAACAGATGAGAAAGGATATAACATGCTTGGCAACAGACCTTCATCTAATGGGTTTTGTATTATTGGCCCAAGTGGGATTGGAAAATCGACTTCTGTAGAGAAGACTCTGCTTTCCTATCCTCAGGTCATCTTCCATCAGAGTATTAAAGGAATGGGAATGCTAAAGCAACTTAATTGGATCAAGCTAGACTGTCCGTCTGACGGCTCAATAAAGAGTTTATGTATTGATTTTTTTCATACAATTGATGCTATTTTGGGAGAGGACTATACAAGCATTCACGTGAGAGAACGCTCAACAGCAGAAACACTGCCAGTAGCCATGGCTCAAATCGCTGCGCTCCATTGTGTGGGTGTATTAGTAATTGATGAAATACAAAACTTGAATTTATCAAGAACAGGCGGAGAAGAACGGACCCTTAATTTTTTCACCAAATTGGTTAATGTATTGGGTATTCCAGTTGTGCTCATAGGTACAGGGAGAGCTACATATTTGTTTGAGAGCGTTTTTGCGCAGGCAAGACGAGCATCAGGTATGGGGGATATGATACTTGATCGTTTATCAAAAGGAAAGGAATGGGATTTAATTTTAGATTCAATATGGCAGTATCAATGGACTAAAAACTTTGCTGAGAAAACAGAAGAGCTAAGCAATTTAATATATTATGAGTCTCAAGGAATATTGGATATTGTTAAAAATTATTTATGCATGCTCAGTGGAAGGCTATAGCTAAGAGAAAGGAGAAAATCACCGCTGAAATGATTACAAAGGCAGCCAATGAAAACCTGAAGTTAATACAGCCTATGATTCGGGCATTAAGAAGTGGGGATACGGATAGGCTTAATATGATTAAAGATCTTAAACCGGACTGGTTATCGATGAACTAATACATTTTTGATGCAGAGGAGCCTGTTCATTTATATGGAAAGGCAGCTCTTGAACACCAAAGAGCCCAGAATCAACGAGGGGATCTGGAATTTTTGATTGAACTAATGAAACTGGGTGAAATTCTGGGTTTAGGCACAGTTGCAGCTGAGAAACTTGGACGGGAAGTTCTTGAGACAGATATTATCGATGTAACTGCGTTAAAGAAACTATATGCTGATGAAGCTATCAAGCTTCTCGGAGTCCCAACAACTGGTATTTATAAAGGAAAAGGAAAAACTTTGAACAAGAACAAAAAATTATCGGACACTGATGCGCTTTCAATAGTAAAAGAAGGTTTGAAGAAAGGTATGGCGGCAGCGCAATCCTTGAAGGATGCTGGGCTGACGGCTGCTTTTGATGAGTTTGTTTAATATTTTAGATATTATAGAGGGCATTCACTAATGAATTTTCGTCAGTAAAATAAGAAGGTGGATTGAGGAAGAAGGTATAACAATACGAATTATAAAAGAATTATCGCAGGTTCTTAATACATGCTAAAATACAGTTAATGGATAGAATGGATGATATCACTAATAGAACAGTAGAGCGTTGATGAAAGAGATTTTTGTTTTTCTGGAATATAAGTTATAGATCGAGTAATGAATGACGTTGTGTGAGGATGGTACTTAATGAGCGAATTTATGTTAAAGCGAGATCGTGATGCGTGGGCTACAATTCGTGGATATGTATATCAAGTTGACCTAAGCATTAAGCAATGGATTGCTTTAGAGGATAAACAAGTACTTGAATTAGAGCGTGGCGAAGACATCGATGTGGTTAGTGAAATTTCAAAATCAGAAATTCAGGAACGTAAGTTACAACAGATAAAGCATAGGGAAAAGAAAATTACTCTCCGCTCAAATGAAGCTATTGAAGCCTTAATTAATTTTTCATGGAAAGGATCATTTTCAAGATGAGAACTCTTTATAAAAATTTTTATTGAGGGGAACAGAGTATGGATTATTCGGATTATCTACCTATTCTAAATAAAACTGCAGAAAGATATCGTGAAAAAGTACAGAATCTACTAAAGTATTGCGTAACTTGCCAACCGTATGATGGTGGTGATTATGTATGGATACATGGTGAAAAAACTACTGTTGATGATATTATGGATGGCGTTAATTGTCCAGAAAAGTATCGTGATGATATTACCGAACATTTGCATTGTCCTTACTGTGGCTCTTCTAGTATAGAGCGTTATGGAACGGTCGGAACAGAAGATAGGTATCGAATAGATGAAGAAAAGCGGTACAATCGGATTCTAAAACAATATGCTGATAAAATAGAGGGATTTAGAAAGCATCTTGAAGACTATCCTTCTTTAGCACTTGATCATGCTATGGGGAAGAAGATTTATAAAGATATTGTTCAAAGAAAAGCTGAATCTGTAACCATCACGCCTCGTAAATGGTCGAGAGCAAGAGTTGTTGATCGACCTGATGTATTTGATTCTAAAGATTTGCATGCTCCTGGTATTGGCTTATCCTCTGGTGGGAGATTTCACCATTCCGGACAAAGTGTACTTTATATCGCGGATAGTGAGGATTTAGCTATGGTCGAGACATTAAATAATCCCAACAACTCAGCATTAGTATGGTTGCAATCGTATACGCAAAAAGATAGTATAAGTGATATTTTGGATTTAAGACATGAGTGGGAGGAGATAGGTCAAAAAAATAGTGATGTTATGTATGCATTGCTTGCTTCCCGTTGTGTATTTGAGAAAGTCTTAGACAGAGCTAGCAAATGGAAACCGCAGTATTTTGTCACAAATTTTATAGCGGACTGTGCAAGAAAAGCAGATTTTAAAGGGATTATATATTCATCCAGTCGTAAAACATACGGGAATAATTTGGTTTTATTTAATGCTGCTGAGCCAGCTGTTGTACCAGAAGGCCGTCCAAAAGTATATATCTATGAGCCAATTGCCTATCATGAATATAATTCAGATGATCTTACGAGTGTTTTTTAATAGTAGGTTGAGGATTATCATGATGCTAATTATGAATATTCTAAATTGTACTTAGTCGTTATATCTTATAGCCAACCTACTATTTATCCTCTTTATTAACGTTATTTTCTTTCTATCAGTCTTTCCAAAAAAATATTTTTCTTCCATTCAATATTTATTCTAATAATCGACTACTTTAACCCCTCCAGGCGTCATATAATTACAATATATGACACCTGGAGGGGTTAAAGTGAGTTATCAAGGTATGCGATGGTATAAATGTGATTTCCAAATGCAAACACCAGGCGATCATTATAATTGGTGTCCAGATGATCCTGCCTACTTGAAATTTAATGCAACACCTGAAGAAATATCTCATTCCGCTGATATTTATCTTTCACGTTGCCATGAAGTAGGATTAGAAGTGATCTGTGTTACAGACCACAATTTTATTGGCAAAAATTATTTGGAAATGCTTCAACAGAAGAATGAGAGTGTTGCTAGGGGATTAGGTAAAAAACCATTGATTATTCTACCAGGTTTTGAGATAGAAGTTTCTCAAGGACTTGGTATTCATTTATTATGCATATTTAATTATGATAAGCCACTTCAAGATATTGACGATCTTGTAACTCAAATCGGTTTACCAAGAAAAGCTCGGGTTCATCATGGGAGTATTGTACCCGTCGAGACCACTTTTGGTAAATTAGCTAGAATTGTTCAGGAGGAGCATCATGGAATCATTATTGCTGCGCACCCGACATCGGAAAGCGGTTTTTTGAACGATCGCTTTATCACTGATAATTTTCAAAGAGAAATGTTTACAAATCCAACCCTACTGGCGATGGAGGTTCCTAGACCGCTTGATATATTATCAGCTAATTGGAGAAGGTTAATCACAGCAGCACCAGAATGCCATCCTGATTGGAGACGTGAACGTAGAATAGCAGCAGTCATGTCTTCAGATGCGTATCGTCTAACAGAAGGTGATAAAGGTTATATCGGGAAACGTACTACTTGGGTAAAAATGTCTAGTCCTTCTATAGACTCAGTAGTACAGGCATTTCTCGATTGTGACCGTATTAAACTACAAGATAATTCTCCTAATGAAGAGGTTATGCATGATAGAATTATTTCTTTAACAATTGATAATTGTGCTTTCCTTAACAATCAAACCGTTCATTTCTCGCCTAATCTTAATTGCATTATAGGTGGAAGAGGAGCGGGTAAATCTTCTATATTAGAATACATAAAATTATGTTCAACGGATAAAGCGGATATAAAAGCAACAGAACAGCTTTCACGAATAAAAAATACACTGTCCTCTGCTTCGAAAATACAATTAGTTTGGCAAAACAAACACGGGCTTGTAGACACCTTTGAATATAGAAACGAAACTCCCCAAGTAATTAGCAGGGAAGTAGCGGAACCTTTAGCAGTATTCCGAAATTTAAATATCTCAGTTATTAGTCAAAGGGAGATCTCAAATATTGCTCAAGAACAGAGTTGTTTAACGGATCTTATTGATAGTTTAGCTGGACCTCAACTTAAGAGAAAAAAGGAAGAAGAGACCGAGTTAATCTCAGAGATTACACGCGGTTTTCAAAATGAGATGCGAATTGAACGTATCAAAATTGAACGAAACCTTCTTCTCCAAGAAAGAGATGAGTTGAAGCGTCAATGGGATGCATTTGAAGCGGTAAAAGTAGAAAATGATAAAAAAGTTAAAGCAGCTCAAGCTGCTCGATATATTACAGAAGTTCAAGAAGAAGTAATCAAAATTACGGAACAACTAAACGGAATTGTGGAAGTGTTTGAAACCGAATATGTAGAATTAACAAAACAAGACTGGACAGAAACCTCCTATTTCGATCAATTAAATATAGACATACGTGGAGCTAAGTCTGATTTGAAAAATCAGATCAAACAAGCACTGAAAAACTATGAATTAGCGATAAATAAATCTACTATTGAACATGATGATTGGAACGAAATTAAAACATCTATTAATAAAACAGAATCTGATTTTTTGGATGCTTGTAAAGAACAGGGATTAAAACCTGATGAAATGGATAGATTATTCGATATAGAATCAAAGATACGAGAAAAGGATATATTATTAGATGGAAAAGAAGATTTGTTAAAAGATTCTTTTCAAGAAATCGAGACCTTATACAGAAATATCGAATATTTACGTAATAATTGGGCTTATCAGACTGAATTGAAAAAAACTAAAATTAATGAAGTCCTGTATTCAGGTGATATTCCATCAATAGAATCAGGGCATCCTTTCATTGAAGTTGAAATTCTATATATGAAGGATAAAGACCACTTTGTACAGTTATGGGACGAATCCCCTGTACGCCGCAGTGTACGCTTAGGGCGGAATTGGGAAGCTATTGGTGAACACCTTTTTTATCAATTTGTTGAACAAAACGTGAGCGATCCTTGGACGATTTTAAATCTATGGGTTAATCAAGAGGAATTAATGCCAGAAGAAATAAGACTTCACCAAGCTGATTTAACTAAATTCTTTAAAGAAGATCAGAGGGTTTTCTGGCAGAAGCTTCAATCCTCCCGGGTCAATGATTTAATAGACATTACCTTGTACAGAAGTGATGGCTCTCGAGCTGGTTCACTCACAGATAATGGTTTGTCAGACGGTCAAAAAAACACAGCTATTCTAGCTCTCTTATTTGCAGATGGTACAAATCCCATTGTAATAGATCAGCCGGAAGATGAGTTGGACTCTGATTTTATATACAACGAATTAGTACCTCTTTTGAGGAAAGTTAAACACAAACGACAGATAATTTTAACTACTCACAATGCGAATATACCAGTAAATGGAGATAGCGAGCTTGTTTATGCTTTAAGTGCAGTAATGGGTAGAGGGACTGTACGGGCAGAAGGGGGATTGGAAAAACCAGTTCTGCGTAATACAGTATTACAAGTAATGGAGGGATCGGCAGAGGCATTTCGTAGAAGAAGAGAGAAATACTCATTTTAAATGGTATGAGTTAAAAGCTAGCTACTCTTATTTCATACCACTTAAGGTTTTCCTATTCCCCGTTTGATATCAGGATTTTTATATATATATCACTGAAGGGTATTAATTCTAGTATTAGTTAACGAAATGCTAGGTTGCGAATCAACGAACAATAGCAGGAAATGAAATCCATATGCTGTATCGATTTTTCGATTTGCTATAAATAATGGGTTTCTCCCTAATGGATTAGGAGAGATAAGAATGAAAAAGGGTGGATTCGGAACTGCTCCGTACCAAGGATATGAATATCAAATTCATGTTACTGTTTGGCTAGCACTTAAGCTGATCGTTGAATCTAAGTACTGTGATAATCTATTTATAGAACCAGCAACTGGCGAGGATGTATCAGCGGAGCTTGCTGTTGATCCAGATTTATCATCGAGCAACATCGGATTTACAATGGGTGGTAGGTACTTGGAGGTACAGATCAAACGGAAAACTACTGGCGCATGGTCCGTTGCGGAAGTTGCTAGAATGGTGCGAGGAGATTTAGATCCCCGTGCATCTGCAAAGCGTACATGGCCAATCGTTTCACTAATCAATCGAAGCGATTACAAATACTTATTGATTACAAACACGACGGTAGTGAAGTCGTTGAGGCAGTATGTTTTGGAGGACATCCTTGCATTGTCGGATGCGCATTCTTTGCTTCCTTCATTTTCTAAGGGAATGGACCTTCAACATTCCGATTTGATCGCACAACGAATCGGCATACTTGAGCTACAGGACACAACGGTTCTAAATTACAAGATCAAAGAACTACTTCATCATAAAGCTTGTGTTCCTCTAGGGAACATTGATGAATGTTTTTCAGAGTTAATCTCTCAGGTCAGAGAACACCTGTTGGGAATTCATTCTGGAGAGTGGAATAGGAAAGAAATCGAGGCAGTAATCCAAAATTACGGTGGGTTTCCAAATAAACCAGAGCAAGTAGTTAATTTTGTTCCACCTTCCTCTTACCCTGACATGATTCAGGCTCTTGAACAAAAAAATGCTTTGTTACTGTCGGGACCACCAGGTGTGGGGAAGACGATTGCAGCTAATAATTTGGAGTATTTGCATAAGACGATGGATCCTCCCTTTACTATTGTAACCGAACAAAATACTCCAACAGAGATTAGCAGATTGCTTCAGTTACCTGGTAGATATTTGTTTTATTTATCAGATCCATGGGGGCAAAGCAAGTTGGAAGAGAATGCGGTGAAATGGACAAGCGAGCTACCAAAGTTATTGAATCTAGTAAGCGATGATAAACGCTTTCTCATAACAACAAGAACAGCAATTCAGAAGGAAGCAAAGGCTGCAGAACAATTTCAGTTCACTTCTATTACAATGATGTTACTAGCACAGCATTACCAAAAGGATGAAAGATTAAAAATGTTGTGGTTGCATGCTGGAATGGTTAATTCGGTTCAAAAGGACTTTCTCAAGGTCCATCAATATACAATTGTGAAGTCCTTGGTAGTGCCGATGTCTATTTCAGAGTTTGCCCATCGACTGAAACGTTCCGAAATGAAGATTGAAAAGTTGTCTTTAAAAGAGATGCTCGAACAATCTAATGTTGATACGATCAGCCGGACTGTTCAACAGGAGCTCTCGGGTTTGGAGTGGGAGGCAAAACCGGGGGTAATCGTGTTGTGGTCTTTATTTTCCATTAACCGCAGTCCGTCAGAAAGATTGCTAAAGGAATTTGTTACAGCTGTAGAGCGATCAGATTCTACTATAAAACTTCAAATTCGGAAATTGACCAGTTGGATGGTTCATGCGCAATGGTTGAAGAAAGAAGGTTCTTTGTATACTGCCCATCCTACGGTCGTAAAAGGGTTAGAGCTAATCGTTGCAAATGAACCAGATCTTACCGTCCAGGTGACAAGCGCCTTACTTAAAGGAGTGTTCACTGTTAATCGAGAACTGACTTTTGAACTTCTAAAATGCTTTAAAGGGCGGGTTGAAGATGTTCCGGCTAAGGTTCTGGAAGGAATCAATGCTTACTTGCGCTCAGCTATACTGGAAGCAAATGATGAGATGTTTGTCGATGCACTTAGAGAGCTAGCGACTTGGTCCACAGACAATAAAGATCCGATTGTGTTATTAAGTAAAGCCATTTATCGTAGTGAACGTGGGGGGAATATAGGGTTAAATAGATGGAAAACACCTATTTTATCGCCTAATGAAGTAGAGCTTATTTCAGCGTCAGAGGGTGCCCGAAGCATAATGAGTAAATTTATCTCTAGTTTGCTACCGCAGACAAATGTTATATACGGAGTTTCTTTACTATCGTTCATTAAATCGCTTGGCTGGGAGATGGCGGATTCGTTTTTGCGGGGAGTCGGTTCCGTTATTACGGAATCGAGTTTTAATGATAAGGTTGTAATTACTGGTGCTTTAAGTGGATTACATCCGCCATATGAAGAGATATTATCCCTGGCGTTAACGGAATTAAGAGCAGCAGAGCATTGGTACCAAGATTACAAAGATCTAAAACAAAAGGCAGAACAGGCAGAATTAGACGCCTCACATGCTTCTCATGTCTATGATCAACCGAGCGAAAGGTTTTCACCCATTACTGGAGTAATTAAAGAAGTCCTTAAAATTAGAAGACATAGTGAAGGATACAATTGGATTGTACAACATACTCATGTCATGGATTTATTGGAAGAATGGGCGGAAGTTATAGAAGAAGAAGCGTCAGATCAAGAACTAATGGCTATGCTAGATGTATGTCGGACGAATAAAAGAACGGATGTCTTTAGGGTTATAGTTGAGCAGGGTAGAACTAATCTAGTTCCTGTATTAGTTGACTTTTTAGTAACCAGCGAAAATATTGAAATGTATGATTGTATTGACGCACTTGTAACACTATGTGATGAGGAGCAGTGGAAAGAGGTAGCTGTTCAAATAAAAAAAATGACGGACTTCGCAATTCGCGCAAATTTAGCATTCAATTACTGGAGCAAAAGTGCAGTTGACGAGCGAGAAGCTAGATTTCTAGGACTTTTTGAAGCGGATGAGGCAGAGGTGTTTGCACTTTGTTTAGCTATACTCAACGAGGATGAGGACAAGTTACCATACCAAGTGTATGAATCACACCTTACTTTATTGAAAGCTCTTTTAGAACGAACATCGGAAAAATTGGCTTTCTGTGCTACATATGTGTTGTTTATATATGGGGAAGATGTCCATCCCTTTCTTACTCGTCTAGTGCAAAGCGATGATTATCTAATCAGAAAAAATGTAATTATGCTGCTTTCGAACGAAGACTCACAGGTTAATCGTAAAATGATTGGGCAATTCTTGCAAGATTCTGACTATAGATGCCGTCGGATTGCCTTGAGATCCTTAGTACCTCTGTGCAGCCAGGAAGAGAAAATTAGTTTGCTGGCAATGGCTACTGATCGGAGCGCCCCGGTGCGATATGAATTGGCTATTATTTTAAAGGAACAGTTATGGGACGAGGGAATTACAACACTAATCTCATTATTATCGGATACACGAAACTTTAATGAGGGTTATGGAAGTTTTAAAGAATATAAAGTTGCCCGAGCTGCGGTACAAGCTTTAATGGCCTATCCGGTCTTACCAATGTCGCAAATGAATGAGATATTAGATTTTGCCGTGAACGAAACATCAGTCCACCAAGATATAGAACTCCGCTACCAACTCATCAATTTAGTTTCCCTGTTCAAACATGAAGATGTTCCGGGATTATTACGCAGTTGCTTAGAAAATTATGTAGAGATGACCGGTTATAAGGGTGAAGGATTTCCGATGCGTTATGCCGGTGCTTGGGGCTACGTTCATCAGATTATTGAACTGAACTACAAGCTTAATGAAGCGGATATGAATGCCTTATCAGAAGGTGCGCTCCATCACGACTATCGCCTAGCCGGTCCGTGTCTAATCGCACTTGGTTATGCCTCTATCCATACTAAGTCTTATGTCAGAAAGCTTCTTCAAAAACAACTAGATGAGGATCGTTTATTTTTATTATACGCTTCTGCATCTTTAAGCAATAATCAGACTATACCAGATGATCTTATTGAGGAACTAAAGGTGAATGGAGATACTCCAGGTATACTATTTGTTAAATGGTGGCAGAGTCATCAATCTCCAAGCAGTGAGGATTGGAAATCATTCTATATCAGAGATACGATAAATCCGTGGATAGAAAAAATACAAAAAATGGAGACTATAGGACTAAGTATGTGCTATCTTATTTATAAAATGTGCGGAGATGTAATTAACGACACTTTTGTTGTTCAAGATGCACGGAAAAATGACTTGGAGGTAATTATTCCAATTATTAACTTACGAACGATGGCAGGAGGAGAGTAGTCTCGTTTCGCTCTATAGCAGCTAGCAACGTAACAAGTGTTTAGCTAAACTTCAAATCCCTATAGTTATCGGCAATAAATCGAATTTTACATGTTATTCTTCTATTCAAAATATTATTTTAAGAACCTCCAACTGATTACATTCTTTAAATTTGGTTGACATTAAATAAATCGTTATATTATATAGGTTCTTAGTTACAAGGAATATTTAACGCAATCGCTGAATAGTTTATTGGCAGTTGATCTTGGCTAGAATAAATCTAATGACATCTAGAATTGCAAACAACTTATTTCTAATGGCTCTGTCCTTTGTTACTAAAGGACGGGGCCATTAGTCGTTTTTTAGAAAAAGGGGCTATAACAGAGACCTCACTTAGTGGACAACTTTATGGAATGGAGGAGTTTTATGACTAAACGTGCTGATAGAAAAGTAAAGTTACAAAACAATTATCTCAAAAAGGGGAGGGGACAAGGTGTTGGGGAGAACTACCTTCCGTTTATTCAAGCACATGATAATAAAATAGCCTCAGAGGGGTGGTTAACACGACATAAAGGGTGGAAAACAAAACGAACACATCATACCTTGTCGGAGCATGAAAGGAAATATTTATATTATTGTGAATGGTTAGATGGAATATCTGATATTCGAGAGCAATGGCCGCTTCTCCCCTTAGAAAAAACAATGGAGATCGCTGAACAACTTGGCATTATACATCCGCATTTAGATGGTAAATCTGTGATAATGACAACGGACTTTATGTTGACGCTGCGAACAATATATGGATTTCGAAATGTTGTACGAACCATAAAACCTAAAGAGAATTTAACCGTTCGTACTTTAGAGCTCTTTGAAATTGAAAGGATTTACTTTGCAGAGTTAGGTATTGACTGGTGTATTGTTACGGAAGATAAAATTCCATATTTCCTTGTGAAAAATGTTGAATGGATGGCACATGCGAAATATTTGGATACACAACAAGTAGTTAATGAAGAGCTTATTGAATTAATAGCAGATGATATATACGAGATTTTTATCAATGATGCTGCTAAAACATCGATCATGAACCTCTGCATTCGAACAGATAAAGCAATTGGACTGACGAAAGGCAGTTGTATGTTTATCCTGCAGCACATGTTAGCGAATAAAAAATGGGAGACTGAAATGAACAAAAAAATTATTAGAGAAAGTGAACCACTGAGAATTTTTAAGAGCGACATTCAGAATAAAATAATTCACCTAGCTTAAAAAGGAGATGATTATTTGTGCAAATAGTAATTAATTCAATCATTGAGTATTTGTGTGAAGATCTAAAAGCTACTGAGATATTACGTGTATTGTGGATTGATAACAAACAAGAAAATGCTGTTGTCGTAAGCATCGATAACCCCCGGAAATTGTCTTACCCCTATTTCGTGAAGTGTGAAGATCTTTTATATGATATAAGAGAGAGAAAGTGCAGGTTAACTGAGCTAGAAGTTGATATGAGAATTGTTTCACCTGATGAAGAATACCTAAATAAGTACAAGGAAAATAGAGATCGACGTTGGAATCTTATCAAGGATATTGTACAAAAGGAACCAGATATTTATTTATCTAAAAGTAGAGGGAAGTTAATTGAGGAGGCAAATTTAGCTTCTGGTAAACCTAAAAAGGTTATAAGGGATAATTTATTGAAATACTGGTTTTACGGTAAGTCAATAAATGGCTTACTTAATAATTACTTTGATTGTGGTATTCCGGGTAAAGAGCGAGTGTACAAGAAAAAAACTGGCCCAAAAACTACAATTAGACCCATGATAACAGAAGCAGATAAAGAAATTTTTAAATCGGCTATAAATGTTTTTCACATTCGGTTAGGAATGAATATTACTAAAGCGCATGAAAGAATGTGTGAGACGTATTATAAACGTGGTTTTTATCGAAAATACGGCGTTAGAGTTCCGATTGTTAATCCAGACGAAAGCCCGAGTTTACGTCAATTTCGTTACTGGTACAACAATGAGTATCCTAAAGCCTCCCAATACAGAAATAAGCATGGCAAAAGGCGATCAACCATGGATACACGACCAATGGTTGAAGATGCATCCGAAAAGGCAATATGCGTTGGTGCAGTGTTTGAGGTAGATGCAACTAAATCAGACATTTTATTAGTGTCTTTTGATCGTAAGACAATACTTGGAAAGCCACTATTATATGTCGTAATGGATGTATTTAGTAGATTAATTGTTGGTTTTCATGTGAGTTTAGCAGATGCTTCGTGGTTTGAATCTATGTTAGCAGTAGAAAATGCAGCAACTGAAAAAGTAGAATTTTGTGCACGTTATGGTATCGAAATTAGTGAAGAAGAATGGCCATGTCACTATTTACCAAGGAATCTAGTTGGTGATCGCGGAGAGTTGAAAGCGCAACTATCAGAAAGGTTTGTCAATTTAGAAGTCGATGTCTTAAATGCACCATCCTATCGTGGTGATCTAAAACCTTTTATAGAATCAAACTTCCATATAACTAATGAGACGATTAGACAATTATTATCCGGCTCCACAGAAGCTGGAGCACTTGAACGAGGAGATTATAATCCGGCTCCACAGAAGCTGGAGCACTTGAACGAGGAGATTATAATCCGGCTAAGGAATCAGCTTGGACTATCGAAGAGTTTAATCACTTTTTAATTGTGTATTTTTTAACATATAACAAAAGTGCTTTGAGTAAGGATTTCACTGTTACAAAAGATATGTTCACTGATCAAGTTGAACTTACCCCATTAAATGTTTGGAAGTGGAGTAAAGGGCGGAGATTACTTCATCAACGATCTAGAGATGAGTTGCGTTATAATCTATTGCCCCGTGCTTCAGCGAAAGTATCTCGTCGTGGTATTGAATATAGAGGGCTTAACTATACTTGCAGTAAAGGTATTGAAGAGGGATGGTTTGTGGGGAACGGACTTGGAGTAGGTGGGAAAACTGATATTGAAATCACATTTGACCCAAGAAATTGCAGTAGTATCTTTTTTAAGTATGGAAAAGAATTGCTACAGTGTTTACTTACCGGAAAATCCAAGGAATTTGATGGATTACATTTTGATGAGGTGGACAAAATCATGAACTATCGTGATAACCAAATCAAAGAACAAGAAAAACAAGAAAAACAACATCGTTCTGAGTTACATGCCTTTACTGCAGAACTTGATAAATCAGCAACGAAGAAGACAAAAGAAGCTACAAAAGATGTAAGTTTCTATTCTAGAAATCAGAACAAACGTGAGACTAGAACAGCAGATAGCAAAGTTTGGGGGGCAATGGGAGCAATGACTAGCGTATCACTGGAACCGATAATTGCAGATAAAGGTTCTACTACAAATGAGGTTAATATCATACAATTTCCAACTTCCAATGACTTGAATGAGAATACGTATACCACTGAAGATGATAGAAAATCACTATATTCAAGAAAAATTCAAGAAAAAAGAAAGAGAGATGCGGCCGATGAATAACGAAGGGGCTGCTGGGCTAAAAGGAACACATGTTATGGCAAAATATAATGAGCAAGTTCATCCAAGAAATCAAGGTAACCCATTTATAGAAGCTTTACCAGAACGTATCGAAGAAGATGAATTTATTGATATGCTCTATTCAACCCCGCCTCTTGCTTCAAAGTATTCAAAATTATGCACTGAAGATCGATTAGAATTCGTACAACAAATCAAACCGGACTTCTGGTTGCCGCTTCCTAATCACTATGAGAAGTATCGTAATCTATATTCGATGATAAAAATAGGTTATCAGTCAAGAAATCCAATGCACGCGATGTATAATCGTCAGTTTGCTATTGGATGGGATGAAATATATAAAGCTGGGGTAGACGAAACCGGTGCAAATCTAGCTGGAAACATTTCTACAGCACAAAGTCTCGTTGAGATTGCTATTAACGGTTATGGAAAAACTCAATTATACGAGCGAATATTAATACAACTATTTCCCCAAGTAATTCATCATAGTGAATATCAAGAAAGAATGCTACCAAAGACCCAACTTGTTTGGTTAAAAGTGGAGTGCCCATTTAACAAATCAGTTAAGACATTTGTAAGAATGTTTTATTCGGAGTTAGATAAGGTATTAGGGACTGATTACTATAAAAAATTTGCGGAGAAACCTGGAGATACCGGTAAACTAGCCGATAGAATGGTAACCACAGTTGCTGAAACTCATCTCGGCGTATTGTTTATTGATGAAATTCAAAAAATACAAACAGCTTACTCTGGTGGCAAAGATAATATGATCGATTTTATTACTCAACTTGTAAATACAATTGGAGTTCCAGTTGTCTTAATCGGCTCATTTAAAGCGCTTTATTTATTCAAAAATTCTTTAGCGAATAGCCGAAAGTGCTTACCAAACGGTGATGCTGAGAATATATCCGGTTATTTACTTGAGGATAGTTGGGACTGGAATCATTTTATTGAAAACCTCTGGGATATTCAATACACAAGAACTTATACGGAAATCACACCAGAACTAAAGGCAGCAATGTACTATTATTCTTTAGGAATTCCCGATATAGCAGTCAAGCTTTTTATTCATGTGCAATCTCGTACCATTGTAAATGGTGGAGATGAACGTATTCGGTTAAGTGTTATTCGTGAGGTAGCAGAAAAAAATCTTAAATTGGTCCAACAAATTTTTGACAGAATACGATCAGGAGATCCATCCACATACGCAGACTTAGATGATATTAAACCCGATTGGGCTCCTCTCAACGGATATCTAAAAGAGGTATCTCATAGGATTACCATTCACGGAAGCTTAGCAGAAGATCATGCACGAACGCTTCAAAAGAGAAAAAAAGAAGAAATATTGATTGAACTGACTAGATTTGCACTGCTATTAGTTCAATCTTCAACAGAAGCAGAATCGATAGCTAATAAAGTCTATGATGTCAGTTCTGGATTAGCTGAGTTTACATTAATGTATAGTCAAATAGCACAACTTGTTATGGAGAATAAAGATAACTCAGAAATTACAAACAGAAAAGATAAGAACACAAACGTGGAAATTCCCAAAGTTAAAAAAGGGAAGCCATTAAAACCAGCGATTGCAAAAGATGATATCCGTTATGTTGTTCAGTTGGGGCATAAACGGGGGCTAACGACAGAAGAGGCGCTTGAAGAAAAAGGATATATAAGAGCAGTGGACGAGCTGCTAGATTTGATATCACTATAAAATAGTTGATGAAAGGATGATCGAAATGGATAGGATTCTTTCGTTCGTGGAGCCTTTTCCTGACGAAGATTTCCGAAGTATAATCTATAGGTATTATTTGCATTCCGGAGATTTTGAATTTATACATACCCAAAGTAAACTCTTCGGGGTACGTTCTTATAAACAAAAGATATTCCCAAGAGGGCTACAAACAATGTTGAACAATTTACCTGTTGGACACAAATTTACGGTAGAAAAGTTTCTCAATGAGCACACATGGTTTGGATTATATAAAGTGTTTCTTACCCAAGAGAGAATTAGTCAAATGTATCAGAATATATTGCATGGGGCCAATAAAGGAAATGCGAAAGGACAGCTTCAAATATCTGGGGTACAGGCTATTTTATCATCCGAGATTAAATATTGTCCTACTTGTGTGATAAATGATGAAATAATGTATGGTGAAGTTTATGTGCATAGAGAACATCAATTGTCTTTTTTACAAATATGCCCCACTCATCTTGTACCACTGTATATCAGATGTACCAAGTGTATGAGTAAATACGGTGATAATCAGACTGGCCTTTTACTTAAAGGAACAAGGTGTAAATGTGGTAATACCCTTCCATCTGAACAAATAGAAATCAACTCTATGCATAAAATGCAAATAAAGTTATTTAATGATATTGCCTTCGTTAGAAAAAATAATTTGAAACTGAATGTTGATACAGTTATTTTAAAATTTACTCAGGAACTTTTTGCTCATAATTTTATTACTCCGAGAGGAACAATGAAAAAAAATGAAATTCTAACATTCTATAAAACTAACACAAAATCCTTAGATTTTAAGGAGTTGGGATATGACAAAATGGATATGGATAGTAAATACGTTAAGAATAACTTATTTAATCCGAAACAGATGGTGAATTATATTCCGTTTTACTTTCTGCTAGCTCAATTATTATCAGGTTCTTTTAAACTACTAACAGCGTCTGAGAATAGGTACGCTATAAAAATTCCCTATGGAAATGGACCATGGGCTTGCCAAAATTGCAAATGCCCTTTATATGGTATTGAGAGAGTTAGTCATTGTGTTCGAGATGTTAATGATCGTTCAGGGATATATTCGATCAGGTATTATTGTGATAGCTGCAATCATGTAAGTATTATTAAAGGAGATGATATAGATTGTATTAAGAAGAAGAGTAATGAATATGCTAATAATAGACTAATTGCATTAAATGAAATATGTACAGCCTATCAAGAAGTGGCAGTGGCATCTAAAGTAAATTTTGAATTCAAGTTAGAAAAGAAGAGAATGGAAATGATTGAATTATTAACTGATCATACGTGTAGAACACGTAGTGAAGTAAAAAAACAATCTGCATATCTTTATGAATGGCTGATGAGATATGACAAGGAATGGTTAGAATCAAGAATGCCTCCCAAAAAAAATGAAAAAAAATTGGATTTTAATGTTATTGATCAGGATTTACAGTGTAAAATACGTGAAGCAGCTGGGCGTATTTCATCAGATTACTATTTACCCATCCGCAGAGGAACGATTTTGAAAAAATTAGTGCCCTTAGACAGAAATAGGTTCAGACATTATAATGATGATCGGTTACCTTTAGCTACATTAGAGATTGATAAGTATGTTGAAACAACAAAACAATATTTAATTCGTAGTATCCCCAAGCATTATGATAAAATTTCAGCTAACAACAGTAATGAAATGACAGTAAGTCAATTTAAAAATAAAGCTTCTGTTAGGTATTATTTAAATGGTGATGAAGAAGTAGATGAACATATCCGGAAATTTCTTTTTGAAAATAAGTGTTTATCTAAATAATATGAACTCTTTATCTGCGAGGCTTTAGAATAATATCAAAATAAAAATTATGAGACGTAGGAATTATTCATATATGTTATGGGGAAAATATTCTTAATGCCGAGTAGTAGGAGTGAACGCATTATGATAAATTTCCCTTTTTTATTTCCTGATGAAATACTGTATAGTAATTTAGCAAGATATCATAGAGATTCAGGAAGTGAAAACCATAAACAAACAGTAGACGATTTATTTGGAGATAGGAATGTATGTGCAGCATTGTTGTTTCCATCTCACCTAGCCGCTCTTTGTAGAAATATACCAATAGGAAGTAAACTTACACCTGAAGAATTAATAGCTAATCATACATTTTTTCCATATTATGCGCCTTTTCTTTCTCATGAAAAGAATTTAGGTTTGGAGGAGATAATGATCTTGGACAAAGGGGCTAGTGTATATATGCATTTAGGAAAACCAGCCTCGACATTAAAGGCAGAAGAAAATCTAAAATATTGCCCGAACTGTGTTGTTCAAGATCGTGAAACTTATGGAGAAGCATATTGGCATAGATCGCATCAGGCAGAGGGTGTTTTTATATGCCATTATCATAACAATGTTCTGATTAGAAGCAATGTATCTCATGCTAAGCAAAGAAATAAACATGTATTTATTTCTTTAGAAAGTATTTTGGAGGATACAGTCGGACACCAACAGATTTTAATACAACCGCACTCTTTTGAGATAATAGATTATATCGCTAAACAGACCTATATTCTATTAAATTATAGGTTCGAACCACTTGGATTAGAAAATATTAATCAGTTTTATGTTATGAAATTACAACGAATGGGTTTATCCAATCATTCAGGAAGAATTAGATGGGCGGATGTAATTCCTGCATTCACTCAGTTTTTCGGTAAAGAGTTACTTATGAGTCTTCAAAGTTACATTGCACCTTCGCAAGAAGCGACGTGGTTACATAAGTTACTTCGAAAACCACGAGTTACATGCCATCCATTAAGGCATCTACTAGTACTTAAATTTCTGGGTGAGACTGTTGAAAGTACATATAATGGAATATGCCATGATAAGCTATCTTTTGAGCCTTTTGGAAAGGGTCCCTGGCCATGTCTTAATAAAGCTGCAAAACATTATAATGACTCGATAATCCAGTCGTGTGAAGTTACTAGAGACTCCAAAACAGGGAAGCCTGTAGGCACGTTTTCGTGTTCATGCGGGTTTGTTTATTCGCGTAAGGGACCAGATCAAACCATGGAGGATCGTTTTAGAGTTGGAAGAGTGAAAAAATTTGGAGAAGAGTGGAGCGAGAAGTTAAGAGTAATTGCTCAAGAAGATATTCCCTTGAGGGGAATGGCCAGAATACTTGGGTGTGATCCGAAGACGGTGGTTAATAATTTGACTAACAAAGATATCATTGCTGTAACTAAGATTGAGAATCAGCATGAAATTATGGTATATAGAGAAAGATGGAATGGATTAAAAAAGAAAAATAGCCATGCATCAGTAACTGAGTTAAGGAGACTAGATCAGGCTGGATATACATGGTTGTACAGACATGATAGAAAGTGGCTGACTGAAAATACGCCGATTAAGAAATACGAGGCTATTCAGAAAGAACGAGTTAACTGGAAAGAACGGGATGTTGAACTTGCTAAAGAGGTAAAAAATACTGCTGATGCTATATTAAATGAAAAGCATACTAAACTTATCAGAGTTACAAAGACTGAAATAGGGAAAAGGATGGGAAAGTTACCTCTGCTATTTAATATGTTACATAAACTACCTGAGACATCAAATCAGCTAGATAATGTACTGGAGTCGATAGATGAATTCCAAAGTAGGCGAATTGAAATCAGAGCATTAGAATCAATGAAAACAAATACCGTTATTAAGCATTGGGAGCTCGTTCGAGCTTCTGGTTTAAAGGTGGAATTTATAGGAAGTCATCGAGAGCTTCTTAATGGTTTATCTGTTAAATAATTCTAATGTTTTAACATGGTATACTCTCACTAGCCAAATTATAAACCTTGGATTTGATGTGGCTTCTCTCCGCTGATGCCCATAGCAAAATCGATAACTTTGTCCTGGGTGCTTCCCAGATAAAGGCTTAGATTCAATTCATTCAGGCAGATAGTGATGTAGCGATTGGACAGTGATCGAGACTGCTATTTCTGAATATCCTCGAGGGCTGTGGGCGCTAATAATACTGTGTTGGCTGTTCTTCAGCCTGGTACCCTAGGTGCTTTTCACAAATCACACTTACACCTAAAGGAGTCTTCCCCGAATATGGTTCACTTTTTGTAAAGTGTCTACTATCCGGGGTTCAGTTCAACTATTACTCTGTAGTTTTATTTTCTTACTTTAAGTACAGAGAATAAATGTCCAGGATGTTATACAAGCCATCCAACAATTCCTTAACTTCTGGAGTTCTTTCTGAATGTACATATTGATCTGAGTAAGTATACGTTGTTGGAGTCATCGAGCTGTGGGAGGTTATGAAATAGTTATCTGGCAAGTCAAATGTTTTATTGATCTTTTCGATTTGTTTATTGTACAGTTGGGAGTCCAGACTTTCACCTTTGATGATCTGATCAATGATAGGTCGGGAGATGTCTGATAATTTGGACAAAGACAATTTGGAATAGCCTTTCAGCCGAAGAAAAGTTACTAAGTTTTTAGCAATCATTTCACGATAATCGTAAAAATTTAAGCTCATGTTATGACACCTCTTTAATCATTAGATAAGAGTAACTGCTTTAAAAATACAGAGATTATTGTGGTTGATTGGATCCCCTTGCTCAATAATCAATGTGGTAAATAGATTTACAATAGCTTCTCCATAATCATAACATCTATAAAAGCACTATCCATAACGCCTTGTTTCTCAAAAACTCCAACCTCCCTGTAGCCCCTTTTCTGATACAATCCTTGACCTCCTTGGTTGAAGGGAAAGTTAAAAAGTACGATTTTATAAAATTCTTGCTCTAGTGCTGACTTTTCCAAGGATTCGAGAAGGGAGTTTCCTACACCTTGTCCACGAAAGTTACGATCAATGTAAACGTTTAGATCACTGGGATGATGAGAAGTTTGCAGTTTTCGTCCAAGCTTGCAAGATCAAAGGCGGTTTTCAATACCCTTAATAATGCGTCCGTTTTCGTAAAATACGGTACTGGACGAAGAGGATTACGCTAAACATTCCTGTAGGGAATAAGAAATAGGCTTTGTCAAAAAGAGAGCGCCTCGGTATGATGGGTTTGTCGACGGGTTAAATACCCAACACCATCAAGGAGGCGCTCTTACTATGAAGTTTAAGCAATCAGACGGACAAAATCAACGTATTGAACGAATTACTCCTTCGCATCTTGTTATAGGGATCGACATGGCGAAAGAAACACATGTGGCATAGGCAACGAACTTCCGGGGAATCGTGGTTTCTAAACGTCATCTTTCGTTCTCCAATACCATTGAAGGATTTGAAAAGCTAGAACGTTGGATGGCCGAATTACAGCAGAAACACCGATTAATGAAGGTTATCATAGGAATGGAACCTACCGGACATTACTGGTTTAACTTGGCGAATTGGTTAGTAGATAAGTGCCTAAATGTAGTTATGGTGAATCCAGCTACGACTAAACGAAACAAGGAAAACCGAGATAATTGCCCTTCGAAGAGCGATCCCAAAGATGCCCTGGTGATCGCAGATGTAGTTAGCCGAGGCTACTACTATGAATATTCCCGTCAAGCGCTTGTGTTTCAACGCTTACGTACGATGATGAGCGACCGTGAATTCTGGGTGACCAACAGCGTAAGGTTGCAAAACCGAATCGTGCGTTGGTTAGACATTCGGTTCCCTGAATACCCTTCTGTATTCAAAGATTGGACCTGCAAACGTTCCTTGGCGACGCTGAAAGTATTCCCTTGTCCGCGGGATTTGGAGAAATTTACTGTACCCGAAGTCATAGAGGCTTGGAGAGCATATATGCAGCGAGCTGGAGGCTCTACCGGCATGGAGAAAGCCGCACAGCTAATTGCGCAAGCGAGACGGAGTGTGGGAGACCAGACTGCTATCCACGAAGCGAAAATGGATTTACAACGGCTCGTGGAGGAGTATGAGCGGATCATATCAATGCTTGAGCAAATTGAAACAGACGTTGAAGCATTGTTTAGCGAGATTCCGCTGGTTAAGCAACTACGAACCATAAAAGGGCTTGGTACGATCTTCATTGCTGCAATATTGGCTGGTACTGGGGACTTAAGACAGTATGCTCATGGACGTCAGCTTTTACGAAAAGCCGGCTTAAATCTGGCCGAATGTATGTCCGGTAAAAGGAAAGGGAGGATTGTGCTCTCTAAACGGGGAGATTCAATCTTGAGAAAGTATCTGTATCTAGCCACAATTCAACTGGTAGGCAGCAATCTTGTATTCCGCAAGTTGCATGAGCATAACGTCCAGGTTAAGAGGATGAAAAAGCAGCAATCTATATTTAAGCTGCTTGGGAAGTTGGCACGAATTCTAGTAGGTCTTGTTCAGCGAGGGGAAAAATTCTCACCTGAAAAAACAGTCCAGAACTGGGCACAAGCGGCCTAAAACCACAAGTAATCACGTATGTTGACTCGTTCGCAGGATTTCAAAAAGAAAGCACGGAGAACCGAGTTCGTGTCCCAAAAGGGCTCAGACCCATCCGCTAAACGCTATCGGTCTCCACACCTTGGACAGGTGTAACGAAGGAATGTAAGGGCATAGACCCGTTGAGTCGTGGGGGGTGAACCTCCAAGGATAAAGTGCAGTATACGTGTAGTAGAAACTGTCTGGGGAAATATTCCTGAGTATCCCTCTGTTCCCGCATGCCCAATCGCGAACCCATCAGCATGAACTGCATACTTTCCATAGATTCTCCTAATTTCAAGGCGACGAAATCCTGCGAATGAATGAGCATATGTGAGATAAACCCTTAAAACCGAGGGACGGGACACGTTAGTTCAATGAAACAGCGACGGCTAAGGAAGATTTAGCTTTAGCACTCTCGAATGGTATTATTAATGGGTATCCTGATAATACTGTCAAACTTAAGAATAATATTACTTGTGCTGAAGCTGCAGTAATGATCCACGACTTTTAGAAGTGCTAGGATTAACCTGATAGTATAGCAATGTATTTGGAATGCGGCGACGTATCAAGCGCTGTGATCTGTTCGATCCGGAAAATTGTAACATTTATCATTTTTGCTTAATGGCAAATGGTGTATTATAGTTGCTACACCAAAAACTGTTAACACCAAGGAGGCATAATGGAAAAAGTTCTTGCTTTAAACATGAATATCGATCTTACTACTGAATGTTTCACTTTTTTTAGACTTGCAATAGCTTTGTCAAGTGACAAAAATATTCCATGGTATATCGAACATTTTAATAATTATTCATTAGCTAATTATAGGTGGGGAAATAAGTATACAATGTATTATGATAATTATGAATATTTCACACATTTTGATTCGGTATTGGATGTAAAAAAAGTATATCTAGTTAATAATATTGTAACCGATATTATAGAAGCAATTAATAATAACGGCTATTTTATGGTAAATTGTGATTCTTACTATATACAAGGTGACCAAAATTATCAAAAAGAACATGTATTACATGAAATGTTGATATTTGGATATAATGAGGAACAGCAAGAATTCGATTTTGTTTCCGTTAATATTAATAATGTTATATGGGGAAAACACAAGCTCAGTTTTGAGAACCTAAAAGCTGCATATGAAAGCTGTATGCAAATTGTTAAGAATACATATACGGATTATGGATGGATACAAATGCGAAATTTTGATTTACCAACAAGTATTTTTTATTTAAAGGAATACAACAGGCAACCGAGGTTGGAATTGTTTTACGAGCAAATCAGTGCATGTTTACAAGGCGGGGAGTCTCTAAGAAAAGAGATAGACAATGGGAATCCATCTTATTTCCCTACTAGACACGGAATTACCGTATATAAAGGTATTTACGAGGATTTCTTTGGAAATCTAGAAGCACAAGATACTTTCCCCCATGACTACGAATATGCTGTGTATAAGCTGAAATTTTTAACTGAAGTAAAAGAATCCCAATTCAAAAAAATCAGTTATTTAGATCAATCTAGACTTCTTCCGATTAATGAAAACCTTCTAATGAAAGCAGATATTCTATGCAATACTCTTAAGGAAGGGTTTCTTTTGATGTTGAAGTACACCATTACTTCAGATAAAAACATACTTGCTAAAGCTAAGACTAAATATATGGAAGCAGAACTTTTGGATATTCAAGTATTAAGTAAGTTAAAAGATTCTTTGCAAAAAACTTTATGTTGTGAGCTTCATTCATAAGCGAGGAAAATAATTTTTATCAGGAAATAGCATATAATAGTTTGTGATAAAATTCACATAACCATATGTTTAATCAATAAAGGGAGGTAAAAGGTTTGTATAAAACGACACGATTTATGAAGAAAACACTCGATGAAAATGGAAACCTTCTATTGTTGAACACTTATAATGGGCATCTGCTTAAAATCCCTAGAAGCAACAAGGATATGTATGAAAAAATCCTAAAAAACCCCAACTCAGTTCATTCTAACAAACAGATCCATGATTATTTAATGGATAAGGAATTCCTTATTAATAGCCATGTTGATGAGGAGCGGCGAGTTGAG
The DNA here is from genome assembly GCF_924513355.1 of Paenibacillus pseudetheri. Lineage (NCBI taxonomy): Bacteria > Bacillati > Bacillota > Bacilli > Caryophanales > Paenibacillaceae > Paenibacillus > Paenibacillus pseudetheri. Next base: position 10,606 of record NZ_CAKMAB010000022.1, on the reverse strand, counting down.
GTTATGTATTTAGAAACTGTTAGATCTCAGGAGTTTTTACACTTAGTTATATTACCAACTGAAGATTGTAATTTTCGTTGTGAATATTGCTATGAATCTTATAATAATGGAAAAATGAAACCAGAAATTATTAGATCAATTAAACTTTATGTAACTAATGAATTGAAAAAATATCAAAAGTTAAGGGTTGAATGGTTTGGTGGTGAGCCTTTAGAAGCACTTGATATTATCGAGGACCTATCAGAACACTTTATTAAGGTATGTAAAGAACAAGGAAAACCATACTTTGCGTCTATAACTACAAATGGTTATAACTTAACTAATGATGTTATAAAAAAATTGATTAAGCTACATATACTCAGGTATCAAATAACTCTTGATGGTCCTCAGGATGTACATGATAAACAGAGAATACACCAAAATAATTCTGGGACATATGAGCAAATCTTAACTAATTTAAGGAATATTAGAGATAAAGAGAAAAATCGTATGTTTTATATTACCATAAGAACTAATATTAGCAAATCAGTTAAAGAGAGAATTGAAGAACATATAGATGTCTTATCAAATGAATTTAGTCACGATAAGAGATTTGGTGTAATTATGAAAGTAATTTGGGATAATGAAAAAGGAGAAACTGATTTTAATAAGATTGAATTATTAGATACTGGCGATCTCCATGAAGTACTTACTCTTTGTAAAGATAAAGGGCTTCAGTTTGGTTTAAATAGAGGACAAATTGCTAATAAAGGATCAGTTTGTTTTGCTGCATTTGCGAATTCATTGGTTATAGGATCAGATGGTAGATTGTATAAATGCACTGTATCCTATGATAAAGATATAAATAAAATTGGATGGTTACTTTCAAATGGTAAAGCTGATATTGACAAAGAAAAGTGGGCTTTTTGGACATCAAGAAAACCTCAAAAAGGTACGTATGATAAGTGCTTGAAATGCAACTTTCAACCAGCCTGTTTAGGAATCTCGTGTCCGTTAAATGCTTTTGATGAAAATGGGAATCATGTTTGTTCAGGTATGAAAAATTATTTGAATGATTACATGATACTCTGTTCTGAGAATGAAGGATTATATACTGAAGTTGGTGATTTCATTGAACATTAAAGAGTCGATAATTGAGTGTTTAGCAGAGTGCGGAATTGATATTAGTAGAGATAATTATGTTGATGAAATTGACTCAGTGACATATGTTAGTTGTTTAGTTGAATTAGAACAAAAGTTTGAAATTGTATTTCCTGATGAATATTTAGCTGAAAATTTCTTTGAGGAGATAGATAAACTAGTAAGTATTATAGAAGCTCTAGTTCAGGATAAAGATAAAGGATAAGTTCAGGAGGGAGGTGAAAACATGAAAAAACTGTTAAAGCCTATACGCAACAACAAAAGAGTTATAGCTTACTCATCAACTGAAAACGGAACAAACTTTGCGTGTAATATTGTAGCGGGATGCAGTTGAAATTTAATTCTAAGGAGGATTCTAAATGAAGAAACTTATAAAACCTATTAAAAATCTTAAAATGGTAACAGCTTACACCGCTTCTGAAAATGCCTCTAATTTTCAATGTAATGTAGTAGCTGGTTGTAGTTAAATCAGAGCTGTAACAAAACTTGGGAGGAATAGTTTATGAAGAAACTTATTAAGCCTTGTAAACTTTTAAAGATCAATTTAGTTGAAGCTTATGGGGTTGAAGGAGGAACTAATTATTCTTGCAACGTTGTTGCTGGTTGTAGTTAATCCATTCGCTAAGCTTTAAATAAATTTATTGATGCAGTCTATTTATAGAATTTTTTATGGACTGCATCATAATAAATTTAAAAGTTATTAAAAAAAAGCGCATTTTTACCTAATTCAGGTTACAGGAGTACATATGAATTATAAAAAAAAATTATGGGAAAGTAATACAGGGAAATCCGTTAATATTGTTGTTTTAGATAGTGGAGTGAACATTAATTCAGAATTATATAACCAGGTGAAGGCTGGGTATGTAGTAAACGGATCTTTGAATGCCTTTACTGTGAGTGAGGGGGAGTATGGGGACACTATTGGTCATGGTACTGCGATTGTGGATATATTAATGCGAAATGTACCTGATGCCAATATATACTGTTTAAAGATGTTTGATGATGATCTTAGTATTTCTATTGAGAAATTTATATATTCACTTAACTTTATATTAAATCATATTGACTGCGATATACTACATATTAGTTCAGGTATTACATGTTTAGAAAACTATGATGAATTTTATAATGTGTGCAAATTAATTTCTGAAAAAGGAATTATTATTGTTTCAGCATTTGATAATGATGGTTCAATTTCTTATCCAGCAGCTTTTCCTTTTGTTATAGGTGTAGATAAAAGTGATAATCCAAATCTAAAAATAAGCGAATATGAATGGGTAGATAATAATGTTATTAACATTAGAGCGAGTAATTCTTTCCATAGAGTAAAATGGTGTACGCCTCCTAATACAATAGTTAGAGGGACGAGTTTTTCTTCCGCATACATTTCAGGTTATGTTGCAAAAATAATTAGTTCCGGTCTCAGTGATATTAAAGATATAAAAGAATACTTAAGAAGCAGTTCGAAATTCGTTTTTCCTTCAAGTCATGTGGAAAATAAAAGAAATATATCGGGTGATATTAAGAATATTAATAAGGCAATCGTTTTTCCTTTTAATAAGGAGATTCATTCTATTGCTAGGTTTGTCGATACTTTACCCTTCGAATTAACAGGTTTTTATGATGTGAAGTATAACGGAAATATCGGTAGGACAATCTCAAGTATTCTTCAATGTGAAGTTGATCATAAAATTATGAACTATGAGATAATTAATTGGGATGATAATTTTGATACAGTTATTCTTGGCCATTGTAAAGAGTTATCAAAGATTATTAATTTTGATTTATTATCATACATGATTGAAATGTGTAAAAAACATCATAAAAAAGTTTATACTTTTGATGATATAAGTAGCTATATTTCAACACTGGATGAAGAGTATCATGACTTGTTTATGTTTCCGTATATTTCAGAAGAACATTTAATAAAAAACCGTTTTGGAAAGATGCGACGTATAAGTAAACCAGTACTCGGGATATGGGGGACTAGTTCAAGGCAAGGTAAATTCACATTGCAATTAATATTAAGAAAGAAATTTATGGGAAGTGGCTATCAGGTAGGACAGATTGGAACCGAACCTTCTAGTCTTCTATTTGGCTTTGATGAAGTCTATCCGATGGGTTACAATTCATCTGTTTATTTGCAACAATTTGATTCGATTCAATACTTAAATGAAAAAATGTGGGAAATCGAGGCTGGTAACCCAGATATTATCATAGTAGGGTCTCAATCAGGATCTGTACCATATGATACCGGAAATATTTTGCAGTATCCTGTGAAACAAATTGATTTTATTCTAGGTACTCAGCCAGATGCATTTGTACTTTGTGTCAATCAGTTTGATGATATTAATTATATAATTAGAAGTATAAAGTTTTTAGAAGGAATTACCACTGGGAAAGTGATTGCTCTTGTTCTTTTTCCGCTCAAAATAAGTGAAAATAATATGGGTTTTGGTTTCAGAAACACTCCAATGAATTACGAAGAGATTGAATTAACGAAAAGCAAATTCACTGAGCAATTTAATATCCCGGTATATTTATTAGGAGATATTGAAGAAATGGATAGATTGTTTGAAAATTGTGTTGATTTCTTTAGTGGGCCACAATAACAGACTTTATCATAGCCTTTTTGAATGTGAAATGATATTAGTGGAATGGGTGGGGGAAATGTGAGATTCAGGAAAATTGTTAGCAATAACATGTTAATGCTAAGTTATGCATGGAAATACTATAAAGCACGATTATTAGGACTGTTTATAATTTCAATTTTTTCGGCAGTAGGGGCTTTAGGAAGTGTCTTGTTTCCTAAATATGCAGTTGATTATTTAGTTACAGATCAGCCATTTAATAAATACGTTTTCTTAGTTTTGATTTTTATGTTTATATTCTTGATGAATATTATTATAAATAATGTATTTAGTATTGTGGTTTTTCAAAAAGGTGACAATATTATCAAGGGCAACGTTTCTAGGGAATTAATGAAAAAAGTACCCTCTATTGATATGGAATGCTATGAGAATCCAGATTTTTTTGATAAATATACAAGGGCTGTTAGTGAAGCTGAGAATAGAGTTATTAGTGTTTTGAATACAGTTCAAGCTTTGTTATCAAATTTATTTACTTTAGGTACATTAATAACAATAATGTTTATTCTAAGTCCTATAACGATTACAATCGCAATTATAGGTGTCATCTTTCCGCTATGGGCAAATGTTAAGAACAATAAACTTCTTTTGGAATTTGAAAATAGCAAAACACATTCAAATAGAGGTGTTGGATATATAAATAGAATATTTTATTTAGCACAATTTGCAAAAGAAATTAGAACTACAAGTGTAGGGGGGTTATTACTAAAGAAGCATAAGAGATTCTGTGAAAAAATTGATGTAATAATCAAGCGCTTCACTCCGAAAATAGCTAAAAATGCAATCTTAGGAAGTGGTTTGTTTACGCTCTTTTATAATGGGGTTGCAAGTATTTTTATAGGTTATGGGATTAAGGAAGGCAATCTTACTGTAGGAGATTTTGCAGCGCTAATTGCAGCAATAAATATTGTCGGTAACAACTTAATTTCAGTATTCAACATTGTACCTGAATGTTATAAACATAGTCTCTTTATTGAGAATTTTAAAACTATTCTCGATTATTCACCTAAAATTGTAAACAATGATAATTCAATTAGTTTAATTACAAAAACACCTCATTCTTTTGTGATTAATAATATTACATTTACTTATTCTAATTATGATAAGCCTATTTTGAAGAATTTATCTTTTAGAATTTGTGCAGGTGAAAAGGTTGCTTTTGTAGGTTTAAATGGTGCTGGAAAAACAACAATGGTAAAGCTTCTTGAAAGATTATATGATCCTGATGAAGGGGAAATTTTAATTGATAGTCAAGATTTAAGGCAAATAAAATTAGAGTCGATTCACAATTCAATTTCAACTGTATATCAAGATTATCAATATTATGCTTTAACAATAGCTGAGAACATACTTATGAGAGAAACACAGGGAAAAGAAGATGAAGATATTGTTTGGTCTGCATTAGAAAGGAGTGGGCTATCTGAAAAGGTGAAAAATCTACCGAAAGGTATTTACACAGAATTGACACAGGAGTTTGACAAGGAAGGAGTAATGTTATCAGGAGGTGAGATCCAAAAATTAGCACTAGCTAGGATGTTTGCATCGGATAGCGGAATAATCATTTTAGATGAACCCTCAAGTGCTCTAGATCCTATAGCTGAACATGAAGTTCATCAACAAATGATTGATGCATCAGACGGAAAGACAGTGATATTAATATCGCATAGATTGTCTACTACTCGTATGGTTGATAGAATATTCCTCTTCAAAGAAGGAAGTATTCATGAAGTAGGCTCTCATAATGAACTTATGGATTTGAACGGTGAATATGCTCATATGTTTAAATTACAAGCAGAAAAATATTTACCTTAGCCAATATGTAAAAAGAAGATAACTTAAAGGAGAATAATAAGTGCAAATTACCGATCAAGAAATTAAAGATAATCATGAAATTTATCTTCATTTTCTTAGGTTTTTTAATGAATACTCCAACAAAGAATTTAAATGGGATGAGGATGGTTTCATATATGATTATCGTGATACCAGATTAACTAAATTAAGAGAAGATTACCGATTAGAATGTGTAGCGGGCAAACATAATAATGAAATTCTACGCTTATTAAACATTATGAGATGGGCAAATGAGATGTTAAGGCATAAAAGAACAGGTGATTTTCCTGAAAGTTCTATTAATGCTCTGAATATTTTAAAATTTAGTAGAGAAAAACGCGTCACCGTTAATTGTGCTATGCATTCAATTGTCTTAACTGAAGCATTATTATCACTAGGTTATCCTGCTAGAAGTATATCTTGTTTACCTATGGATATAGAGGTGTCTGATAGTCATGCAATTTGTGTAGCTTATTCTAAGTCATTAAGTAAATGGATAGCTCTTGATCCATCGTTTAGCATATATGTCACTGATTTGAACAATAATATTCTAGATTTGAATGAAATTAGAAATAAAATTATACAAGGAGAGGACATAACAATAAACCAATATAAGAGAATCAATACAAGTGATTTTGATACTAACTGGTATAAATCATATTTAACAAAGAACTTATTTAGGTTTGCATGTAATCAAAAGACTAACTTTAATCATTTATCTTCCAACGAACATATAGTATATTTTTTACATCCATATAATTACCTACCGAATAATAATACAGAGGCAGTTAAAAAAATGAATGATATAACATTTAAATATAGATATATAAGCAATCCTTCTTTTTTTTGGTCTATACCTTAGTCCACTTACTAAAGCTGAGTTTAACATTTATAATTTTTGAGAAGGAGTTGTACTATCAGATGAATTATCTACATGAAACAACTGAAAAACAGATTCGCGAAGTACTTCTGAAAGGGGTTCCAATACCAGAAGGAATGCTTGAGGATCTTGTTGAAAGGAATTCTTTAAGTACAGATGGAATGATGAGATTGAAAGAAATCATGAAGAACCCTAAAAACGATGTTAAAAGTATAACCGTAACTATTTCAGATGAAAAGATAGACTAATTAGAGGAATTAATTAAGTCAGGACATGTGAGTAATCATAATGAGGGTGACCGCATCCCCTATCTTTCCCATTTTATTGTCGGATTGGATGCGGCCAGCCTGGAAAACAACACGCCGGTTCAGGTTTTTGCTCCAGTGTACGGCGCGGCGAGAAACAGCGATGACGATAAAATGGTGAAAATTGATCGTGACGGCAACAAGGTTAGGCATCAAAGCATGTTTTTTACTTTTCACGCCGGCGAGGACTTCAGGCATTTGAATTCCGGTTTGCGCCGAATCGACGAGGTGATCGATTACTGCAAGTTTCACTCGGGAGATCGCATCGGGCATTGAATTGCGCTGGGTATTTCGGTGGAGGCGTGGCTGAAAGAAAACGGCAAAATCATTATTCCGCAAGGGGAGTATCTCGATAATTTGCTGTGGACATGGGGAGTCTACACCAAAATTTCGGATATCAACTACAAAACACATTCGTACTTGCAGCACAAAATACATGAGGTGGTTAAAAATATATTGGCCGACGAATTTGATTACAGTATTTCCATCGAAATGTTATATGAAATATACAAAAGGCGTTTTAAAGAGATTCCGGACAGCCTAGAAATCGGAAATGTTTCATTTGCGGATACCGGCAGCGGGTTGGGGCAAACGAAATGGAGTCCGGATCGCCTTATGCGTATGTATCACGAACGCGTTTATCTGGAACGGTTCGCCGCTCCTATCTATGTTAACGCTACCGACATCGAGAAGGAAATCACAATGGATATGCAGCGTTACGTCAGGCGAAAAGTAGCCATGAACGGCATCGTCGTTGAAGTAAATCCATCCTCGAACCACACCACCAGCGAAATGAATTCGCTGTTCGATAATCAATTTTTTCAAATCAATAAGCCGCATGACAAAGAGTTGGATAATATTATGATCAGCATTAACACGGACGATCCGATCGTATTTAACACCAATATTAGCAATGAAATTGCTTACTTATATTACGGCATGCTATACCGGGGTATTGGGAAAAGCGCCGCAATTCACTGGATAGAGAGCATTCGGAAATCCGGAATGGATACGTCTTTCATTCGCGACAACATCAGCAATTATGACTACATAGAACAGTTGGATAACTTGATCGCCGCGCTGCAAGATCCCATGTATTGCGAGGATTGTTAGCCTGCACGATCCAACCTTGAGCATGAACGCATTGTCGAACCCGTCCTTTCGTCTTGTCGACGAAGGGACGGTTTTACGTTCAAGGGCGCAACCTACTCTATCATTGCCGGCTCCAACTCCCTAGTGCTCAATTTCTCAAATGACCCAACACTGACAGGGGAATCTTTCCAAGGGTTATTGTACGCTTGATGAACGGAGCAAAGTTCATAGAGGTGATTCCGGTGGTCGGAGGACCAAAGGCAACTGAAATACTGATGAGTGAGAAACAATGCGAAATACCGGAACAACTGATAAGGTGGCGAAATACACCGCAAGCTTTGGCTAAACGGGCGCGCGTAGTGTTGGAGTCGGTCAAAGGCGTCAACAACATAGCTATTAGCGAGCTTTTTGTCATTCGATCGTCCGCAGGTTGTCCTTTGGCGCTGGCGTTGGATTACGTTACCCAAAGTTTTGCCGCATCGAACAGGCGCATTCTGAAGAATTGGAAGATGCCATTGCACAATTACTTCAGGATAAACCTCGCCCCGGAGCACCGACGACCTTTACCGAACAACAAGTACAGCAAATCGTGGTAATTGCATGTGAAGTTCCGACGCTTAACGGACGGCCGTTTAGCAAGTGGACGCCGCACAAGTTCGTGATGAAGCGATCAAACATGGCATTGTCTTATCCATTTCGCTCACACAAGTATGGCGTTTCTTAAAATGAAGCCGATCTTAATCCGTACGGTCGTAAGGTGGGATCAACGCCAAACCACAGGATTCTGTTGTGTTTACCGAGAAAACAGGCACTATCGATTGGCGCCACTGCTTCACACGCTTGGTGTGCACGACGTGCCGATTGACGAAATGACAGGGATACAGGTAATGGAGCGACTTCATTCCTTACTTTCGGTGGGACTGGGAATGGTCCAACGGCAAGAATTTGAATACATCCGTCAAGGCTCGCTCAGACTCATTTCCAGCTTGGCGGTAGTCGTGGATAAAATCGTTTTATCCACACAATGGTGCTGACACATTACGAAAATAAATTTGCCACTTATATCGAGCAGTTGATTCAAAGCGACCCACAAGCCGAACGGGTATTTATCGTCAATGGACTGAACACCCATCAGTCAGAGAATCTGGTTCGACAGGATGCACTGCATTACAGATTGGATGATGCACTCAGGAAGAAAGGCAAATCGGTGTGTTAGCCAGACAAGCCAGCCGGGTTGCATTTTTGTCCGATTCGTCACATCGCATCCGATTTGTTTATACGCCCAAGCACTTGTTCCTGGTTAAACATGATCGAATTATGGTTCAGTATTCTGGTACGTCGCTTACTTAAGCGTGAAAATTTCACCAGTACATTGAACTTAAAGAAACAAATCGTTCAATTTATCGATTATTTCAATGCAACGATGGCTATGCCGTTCAAATGGGCATACAAGGGTAAAGCCCTATGCATAGAATTGTTGGCATATTTGAGCTATGGTGCACTAGTTGAAGTCCAATGCTGTTCCACATTAAGAATAACGATTAGCCTGATTTGTTGGTACTTTCCATCGCCACGCTTATGAACTTGCTGTTATATCCTGCGAGGAGAACCTTTCCAGAAGAAGTGGTAAAATCAGAAGATGAGTTGAGGGTTGGGATGGAATTTGATCGGAATTAATTTAGACACATACTTTAATGTAAATGCTAGACACAAACCTTAATGTCACGACTCATTAGAAGGCTAAGTTCTAGACACAAACTATAATGTAAATTTAGACATGGACCAAAAACCCGGAATCCCTTGATTTTACTGAATTTTTCAGACACCAACAATAATGTCACTGAACAAATCTGTCTGGTGACAATAAAGTTGGTATCTAGACATTAATGTAAGTGCTCAGACACTAAAGTTAGTGCCTTTACAAAATAGTTGGTCCTAGAAGTTGAATAGGCCCATTGAATATCGACATAAAAGTCCCGATGAGTCTTAAATCATCGGGACTTTTTGTCAGAAGAAAATAATGTTTTAGATTGAAAAATAAAGTGTAAGACAGGGGAAAATAAAGTACTAGACTATCGAGTGCATTAAACTCCCGGGCAGGATAGTGGAATTAAGATTTGGGTTGTATAATCAAAATAGTATAAGCATTTTTATAAAATGGATAAATAAGGAGAAAATATGAACACTGAAGATTACAAAGGTAATGATGATTTACAACTGTATGATTCAGTCATAAAGAAACTCATAATTGACCACCAAAACAAGACCGTTGAGTTTTATTTTCTTAAGGTAATTGAGCGAGTAGACAGAAGTGAGCACAGCTTTACCTATAAAGTAAGGGAAGCAAGGCTAAAATTTTCAGGTGTGGTATATGCGAAACTACCTTATTGGATGGAATTTGATGAATGGAGTGAATTTTACCGCTCCGCAGTTATAAAACTTCAAGTGTCCTACAAAGAGTCCCCGAACGAGCACAAAAACACAAAGAACTCCTACATATCTATTTGGGTATAGACAATGGTAATGAATATGTAGAACAAGATATAATCTGCGAAAGTTTTGCAATGGAATTGGAACCAGAAGAGTACATTTTGCATAATGATTTCGACTGGTTATATGAAGAATAATACTGATATGCATTCAACTCCCATGAAAATTAAATCCGCGAAAAACCTCAAAAAGACAATAATAAATTAGACCTAGCCGAATGA
>NZ_CAKMAB010000021.1:0-98569 GCF_924513355.1 Paenibacillus pseudetheri | reverse complement strand
GGGCTGAAAAGTCTGCTTTCACGTTATCTGGAACTTTGTTAACCTTTTGGAACCGCCGTATGCGGACCCGCATGTACGGTGGTGTGAGAGGACGGGGGCTTGCCGCCCCCTCCTACTTGATAAAAAAAGATGTTTAGTCATAAATCAATTTCATAAAAGCCTCCGAGTCAAAACGATCTCCTTGCACTAACCATTGACCATCCACATCAAACATAGTCAGTATTCCCTCCAAAGGGACACGTTTACTTTCTTTGTCGTCCTTATCCAACAAAACAAGATCACAAGTATACTTTAACTCAACAATATCTTTCTTTTGTTCGGAAAGGGTGAACTTTAGGTTATCTGGTTTTAAAGAAAGCTTTTGTTTATTAGCGATTTTATAAGGGATAGTTGTGATTCGGCTCCCTATAGCTTTTTCGGTATAGTATTCAGTAAAGTACGGTTTCATTTCTTCATTTCGCGCTAGAATGGATTCCTCAGAAAATAAATCATCAGAAACCTTGATGGTATATTCAACATTTTTGTACTTCTCAGCGGATTCAGTGGCATCATCCACTTCTGAATTACAGCCCATAATTAACGTTAGGGATAATAAAATCATACTCAAGATCAACGGTGATTTACGCATTCGAACACCCCCATGTGTTTGATTCTGAATTATTATACTTATATTACCATACAATGGTTTCGCAGATTAAAGAAGAAAATGATTCAAATCCCTAAATATGGTATGGTGTAAGTATTACTATCAAAAACCTAAAGGGATGGGATACACCTGAATTTTTTTCCTGTTACATATTCACTGTTGGCAACAGACGCATTATTATTACATATTAAAGAACATTATGAGATTCCAGAACCAGTACAGCTGCAGTATTTTCTTAGAGGTATGAACGATACATACATCTTAGAAACGGCATTGGAAAAATACATCTTTCGTGTTTATCGTGCGGATAGACGGAGTAGATCGGATATTGATTTTGAATTAGAATTGTTGAACGATTTGCACGAAAAAGGTGTAAACGTCTCCATTCCTATTCCTCGAAAAGATGGGATCATGATTAATGAATTTTGGGTGCCTGAGGGTGTGAAGTATGGCGTTATGTTTAGTTTTGCTGTAGGAAATGAAAAGCCTATTCATGCGGTAGAAGACAGCTACTTATTTGGTCAGTCAGTTGCACAAATCCACAAAACTACGGACAACTTTAAGTGTGAACATATGAGAGGCAAGCTTGATTTTGAACATTTAATTGAGAAACCACTTCATACGATCAAACTACATATGAACCATCGAGAAGAGGATTATCAATTCCTGTATGACCTTATCATACAGTTAAAAGCGCAGATTGAAGAACATCTGGAAGAGGGGCTCGACTGGGGCATCTGCCATGGCGATTTGCATGGGAATACGAATGTGGCTTTTACGGACGAAGGGGAATTAACTCATTATGATTTCGATATTTGTGGTTACGGATGGAGAGCCTATGATATTGCAGAGTTTAGATTGGCAAGAGAGATTCATAGCGGGCATAATAAAGATGAAGTTGAACAGTTATGGGCAGCATTTTTAAATGGATATAAGAGTTTAAGAGATCTTAGTGACAATGATATTAGTGCTGTTCCTATGTTCGTTGCGCTTAGACAGCTTTGGTTATTTGCTTTATGTTTCAGTGAAGGTGAGCTTATTGGTGCAGCTGACTTTGACAATGGATTTATCGACAGTAAAATGGATTATTTCAGAAATTTAGAGGTGATCAAATGAATGATGAATTGGGCAGTAAAGAAGCCATAAAAAGATGGGATAAATACGCAGAACTAATCTCAACTTCGTACGGCGAAAACGGGGATATCCATCGAGAAATTTTTTTGAATCCAGCTTTATTCAGTCTCATGGGTTCTGTTAAAAATAAGAAGGTGCTAGATGCAGGCTGCGGTGAAGGGTATTTAAGCAGAATGATAGCTAAGGGAGGAGCTTCAGTAACTGGCGTTGATTACTCGCAGAACATGATAACGATAGCCAAGAGTAAATCACCAGAGGAATTAAAGATAAACTTCCATCATGGCAATTGTGAAGATCTCAGCTTTCTCCAGAATGAGAGTTATGATCTCATCGTTTCCAATATGGTGATTCATGATTTATACGATTATGAGATGGCGATTCATGAAATGAATCGGTTGTTAGTCGAAGGTGGGACGTTTATATTCTCAATTCCACATCCTTGCTTTGTAACCCCTGGTAGCGGATGGGTGAAGTCGGATACCGGAGAAAAGCTTTATTGGAAAGTGGATAATTATTTCTACGAGGGCACTTATAATCAGAACTTCCCTATAGATCAAGAGGAAAAGTTTCTGATTTTTCATAGGACGTTATCCAGTTATGTAAATACGATTGTACGGGCTGGTTTTCAAATCGAGGAAATGATTGAGCCGAAGCCCTCTGCTGAAATGATTGAGAAGTATCCGTCGTTTGAAGAGGATTTTCGCTGCAGCGATTTTTTGGTTTTTAAACTGCGAAAGTAGGAGGGAGAAAGATGAATCATAACATTTTCAAAGAAGTTATAAACTCTGAAGAAGAGTTAAGGTCAATGTATGGGTATCCCAGTGAATTGGTAAACAACAAGAGTATAACCTTCATCGATCATCATTGCCGAGATTATATATCCAAATCACCGTTACTCTTTATAGCAACAAGTGATCCAGCTGGCAATTGTGATGTATCTCCGCGTGGGGATGCTGCAGGTTTTGTATATGTGTTAGATGACAAACATTTAGTAATTCCTGAGCGACCTGGTAATCGACGGTTTGATTCTTTGCGCAACATTCTTTTAAATTCAAAAGTGGGTTTGATATTTATTATTCCCGGACTTGAAGAAACCTTAAGAATAAATGGGCATGCAAGGATTATCAAAGATCAAGAAATAATGGTTCATATGGAGGCTCAAGGTAAACTACCGAAATTGGGCATTGCCGTTGAAGTGGAAGAGTGTTATATGCATTGTGCTAAAGCTTTTAAAAGATCACATCTATGGGATGATACCTATTGGCCGTTGAAAACAGAGCTGCCTAAACCTTCGGTTATCATAGCAGAACATGCAAAAAAGCTGGGGCTATCTCAAGAGGATGTATCCAAATCTTTAAAGGATAGCTATGAGAATCGGCTATATTAGAAATGAAAGGATTAACTAAGATGAGCAATGCTTTAAAACTCACGCCAGGGGATAAAGTAGGATTTATCGCTTGTTCTGATGGTGTGAGAGTGGAGAACCTGCCTAAAGTAGAAGAATTAATTAAAATTATGAACTCGTGTGGTCTTGAGATAGTGAAGTCTAACACCTTGTTTAGAAGAGATAGTTATTTCAGTGGGAATCATAAGGAAAGAGCAACGGAGTTGAATCGTCTATTTAAGAATGATGAAATTCGTGCGATTTTTGATATTTCAGGTGGGGATTCCGCGAACCAGATCTTGGAGTATATCAACTACGATCATATTCGATTGCATCCGAAGCCTTTTTTCGGAATGAGTGACTTATCCGTTATTTTGAACGCTTTACATACGCAAAGTAATTCAAAATCCTATCATTATCAGTTGATGAATCTCGTTTCTTCTGATGGGGCGGAGCAGCAATCTGCTTTTTATCGAACATTTTTCGAGGTACACAACGATCTTTACGATTTCGGCTTTCATTGGGTCCGTGGGAACCAGATGAGCGGGATTATAATTGGCGGCAATATTCGATGTTTTATGAAGTTAGCAGGAACAAGTTATTTTCCAGACCCTTCGAACAAGATTTTATTCTTAGAAAGTTTAAGTGGCAGAGCTAACAAAATCGTCTCCTTATTTGCCCAGCTACAGCAAGTTAAGTATTTTGATAAACTCGCTGGAGTGATTCTTGGGTCGTTTACTGAACTGGAGAGCTATAATGAATTTTCAATCGTAGAAGAGTATGTGAAGGAGATCAGCCGGATTCCTATCGTGAAAACAAACGAGATCGGGCATGGTAGTAACAGTAAGTGTCTTGTTGTGGGTGAGAAAATTACATTATAAGATCAAATTAATTAAAGAGGTGTGCATATGCTGGATTCATTTACTAAAAAGAGAATTGAGAAGATATTGTCGACTTACATTGAAGCGAAGGTACCAAAGCACATTAGTAATCAAATTAAACTTAATTTTAAGTTCAGAGGAAATAGCGTTACATTAAATGAAGAAAGACCGGCGTTTATGAGTGATAAATGGGTAGAATTACCCATCGCGCAATTTCGATTTGAAGAACATAAGTGGAAAATATATTGGAGAGACAGCAAGAAAAAATGGCATTTTGTAGATGATTTTGCCCCCCAAGATGATTTTGAAAAACAGTTGGAAATCGTTGATAAAGATAGTAGAGGGATGTTCTGGGGGTAACAAAGATTCATAAAGGAGAGTTATTATGTCTACACACGACTACCTATCCAAAGAAGGATTGAAAACTGCTATACATACTGCCTATTTGTCTCTTGATCATGAATTTGAGGGCATTGAGAATGCTCAAAAAGACATTCGTATGGAAGGCGTCGATCGTACTCCAGTAGAGATCCTTGCCTATCAATTGGGATGGTTGAACCTTGTGATGAAATGGGATAGGGATGAAAAAGCAGGGTTAACTGTCATTACACCTTCACCGGATTATAAATGGAATCAACTTGGCGGATTATATCAATCGTTTTATCATACCTATGCTACCCACTCATTAGACGAATTAAGATCTTTATTGAAAGAGACAGAACAACAATGGCAGAACTGGATTGATTCTTTAAGCGATGAAGAGCTGTTTATGCAAGGCGTTCGGAAATGGACAGGGAATAATCCAAAATGGCCTATGGTCAAATGGATTCATATCAATTCCGTTGCACCGTTCAAGACTTTTCGTTCGAAGATTCGTAAATGGAAAAAGCTCAATTGTATTAGCTCAATATAATAACTACAGACCAAGCCATTGCCTAAGAGAAGAAATCTCTGAAGCAGAGGCTTTTTTCATATACATAGAAGGAATTTAGATTGGCTTTATGTGGAGGAGATGGGATTAGTGGAAGAGAATGTATACTAGTCGCGAAAAAAGATGAAAAGGGTGGATCTTTTGAGAAAAAACATCACAATAATCAGTTCATTTATATTATGTATTGCATTAAGCACTATCATTTATATCGTGGTAAACAATAATACTAAACCCACAGTTAGTCCAGAGAACATTGAATTAAAGGTGCTAATAAATTCGGATGTAACACAAATCAAATTTTCGGAAAAACCAACGGTATTAGTATTTTTCACCTCTTGGTGTCCGTATTGTAATGAAGATGCTCCAAAGATTGTTTCTTTGTATGAAAAATATAAGGATAAAGTGAACATCTACGGCATCAATCCAATTTATCGTGATGATGTTTCAGAAGTTGAACAGTATGTTAAGAAATACAACATTGATTATCCTGTACTTCTAGACGAAACAGGAGCTTTCTATAAACATTATGGGGAACCAGGTTTTCCTACATTGTACTTTATAGATTCTGAAGGGGAAGTGCTTGATCAAATTATAGGCTCAACTGATCTTGAGGTTATTGAGAGTTCGTTTAATATTCTTATAGAGTATTTTTGATAATCTAAAAGGAGCTACTGGTATGATCAAAAAAAGGAAAAATACATTTATCATCGGCGCATTCCTATCCATCTTTTTAATGTTACTAATAGCTAGTTATCTGTTAAATCCTCAACCTGTTCATGCGATGATGGTAGACTTTTCTAGTATGGAGGAACATGATGAACGTGTCTATGTAGAACCTGATATCCCTGAGATTATTGAGTATTTGATTATAAATGATCTCGAACAATCGAAAGAAAGAATTTCAGAGATTTTTGACGGATTACATTCTACTCCAACCATGCTATTTATTCAATCTCCTCAAGCCCTAAAGAAGTATGCTCAAAAGAATCGAACGGGACAGACTTATTATACATATTGGGGGCATTACATCGTTATTGGTCCTGATGGATTTAATGAGGATGTAATAGCTCATGAACTGCTGCATAGTGAATTAAGAACGAGATTAAAGAATAAGGACAAGGTACCTGTATGGTTTGATGAAGGGTTAGCAACCGTAGTTGATCATAGATATATAAGAAATGAAAATTTAAGTTTAGATCATGTTAATGACTTAAGTAGTAGAGATGCTTTTTATGAACCCTCACAAGTAAAAGAAAATTATGAGATCGCCCATTCAGAAGTAGCTAGATGGTTTGAAATTGTAGGAAAATCAGGCTTAGCGGAACTAATTGAGGGATTAAATAAAGGCGGAGTGTTTAATGAACTGTATAAAGCAATCGAATCCCGTAGATAGAGGAGGTTGTAATGAAGAAGTTCATTATTGTAATTCTAGCCATTGTTGCTTTAATGCCAATGCGCTCTATGAACGCGGACTGGGCGTATTCTTTTGTTGTTTACTCAGGTGATATTTATGAAATATCAGACAACGAACTCATCCTTTCGGATGAAATTGATACAAAGATAGGACAGGTAACAAGATATTCAGACCACGAGGGAACATATAGCGGCAACTTTTCAAACACTTACCCTAAGGGCACTATATATTATTCGATTAAGAATACCAATCCCAAAGAAATCATTGCCATTAAGACTGATGAAGCTATATTTGTCAAAGCCATAAATAAAGGTCATTATGCCAATGGTCAATTGGAAAGTAAAACGATCTGGATTTCTATACTAGGGTCTTTAGTTATTGTGTTATTAATAATATGGATAATGAAACGAAAGAAATCAATGGTGTAGAAGAAGGGATTGTTGAGATGGGACTAAAAGAAGATTACGATACTATTTTATACGGGAATCATCGGAACCATATATTTTGCATTCCAGTTTGGAAAGTATATAGCCATATCCAATGCTGTTATGAAGACGATAATGTTTGATCAGGGGTATAACCAAGTTGTAACCAATAAGTGTTTATGTAAATCGTAAAGGATAACTGATGTCTTCAACTAAATAGTGGATGTGAATTTATGGATAGACAAATCATCAGGTGTAGAGATATTGGTGCCTATGCACATGCTTTAACACGCGGAAAAGAATATGTAGTCGAAAATACAGATGAAAATAAATTCAGGATTGTTGGAGATCACGGAAGAAAAGTTTGGATTTCAAAAGACTATTTTTGTCAAAAAATGAAAATATCTTACTCCTGCAGAAATGGAACTTTGATCAAGATATTGAAAGTGAACTATTTGTAGAAGTGACGCTAACTTTTAATGATGGATCTGAACGATGGTGTACTCTTACAACGCCGGAAAATTTAGTCCAATATTTTAGTAATAACTGCATGGAGCCCCCAGGATTATATATGAAGCATTTGATCATCATGAAGGCCATGAATAAAGAAGACGTTGAAGCAACCTTCAGATATTTAGATAGCCAAAATGAACTTGTAGGATTGACCATCCCTCTAAATGAAATCTTATTCAAAAATGACGTTTGACTTATTGTAAATCATTCACTCCGATCTCAAATCCATGTTTATTGCTGTAATATCCTTTAAACTGTTCATTGGAAAAGACAACTTTAACTGATTTTTAATATGCTAGTAAACAGAGATCGGATGAAAGGATAACTCATGACAACCAAAAGAATGCAAACCATTGAAAAGATCTTTAATAAAACCACAAGTTCTAAACAAATTCATGAAGGCGTCCTATTTGTTGAGAATACTATTGGTAACTTCTCTTACAGTAAGGGATATGGGGGGAAAGATATGGACTCCCCTATGCTTATGGCCAGTATTACAAAGCTATTTACCACCACTTGTATTTTAGCTTTATTAGAGAAGGGCGAACTTTCCTTGGATGATAGGCTTACTAATTATTTTGATAATGAGCTTTTAAGTGGTATTCATGTATATGGAAGTAGGGAATATTCTTTTGATCTGACCCTGTCTGATTTGTTGTTTCAGATCAGCGGGTTACCGGATGTGTTTGAAGAAGGAACAAATAGTGCTAAGAGTCGTGCCATTGAGGAGGATTATTATACAACCTTCAGTGAGCAGGTGGCGCTGGTAAAGAAGCTGAGACCACATTTTGCACCTCGAACTAAGGGAAAAGCATACTATGCCGATATTAACTTTGATATGCTCGGTGAAATTATTGAGAAAGTAACAAATACAACATTAGCAGAAGCATATAAGAAATACATATTTGAACCACTAACACTCGAGAGTACATATCTCCCTGAACATGAAAATGATTTTATACCGAATATCTATTATAAGGATAAATCTATTTATCGACCCAAAGTAATTAGAAGTAGCCGTGCGAGTGGAGGCTGTATCACCACTGCTCGTGAATTAATGATATTTATGAAGGCTTTCTTTGGAGGCAAGCTGTTTAATAAGGAATTGTTTGAACAATTAACGGCATCTAATAAACTTCAAGCAACAATGGGACCTATCTTCTATGGCAGTGGTTACATGAGAATTCCTTTGGATGGGTTGATTACACTTTTTATGGGCAAGGGTGAATTAATGGGGCATTCTGGATCAACAGGGTCATTTGCTTTTTATTACCCGATTAAAGATTTATTTATGGTGGGCGATTTGAACCAGATGGGGAATGCTGCGCTACCTATAAGGCTATCTATGAGACTTGCAATGACGACTAAATGATCATAAGAAGGTGGATGTAATGGAAAACATATTGAGTTTAATCGAAAAATTATCATGGAGTGTATCCGAAGAGGAAAAGGAAGATGTAATTCATAAGCTGCAAAATATTAAGGAAGAGGATCTTCATTTATTATTGCAGCCCATTTCAAAAGGTTACTGGGATGGAGCAGCTGAAACAGTAGTACGTTTGGGATATCCACGTGTGAAAAGTATATTGCCGGGTTTACTTGAATGGATACAAGATACAAATTGGCCAGGTGCGGGGCAAATAGCTGATTTTTTACTTGAAATAGGAGATCCGATGATTCCATATGTTAAAGATGTACTAAATCATCAAAGCGATGATCAAGAATGGGTGTACTGGATTTTTGAAGTATTAATTAATCATTGGAATACGGTACAAGTCCTACAGATACAAGCAGAATTAATTAAGATTTCACAGGAAAAAGCCAATGACCTTTCGGCATTAAGAATCATATTAACTCACGGTATATACGCAAAAGATGTGGTCTGTGAAATAATCCAGCGCAAAAAAGATGTCCTTGTATTTGAACTCAAGGAACTTCATGATACTCATCCTGAAATGGATTGTGAAGCTCTTCATAAAGAATTCTTCAATCAGCAGCCTAATGTAATTAAACAGTTTCATGAGCACAATAAAGACCGTTTTTATATATGTAATGCGATATCTAACCGCCAAGAAGTTTTAAGAGAAATAGAAATTTTTACAGCTGAGTTTCTCACTTCATGAAGTTATCAAGCTTTACTGAAATAAATTTAAAGGAGACTTACCGGTGAACAACATCAAAGTGCTTCATTATGATGCTTTTTCTCCTTATCCGAACAAAGGAAATCCAGCTGGTGTAGTATTAGATGCGGCTCATTTGAGCGAAAGTGACATGCAATCGATAGCTCATAAGGTCGGTTTTAACGAAACAGTTTTTGTAGTCTCATCAGATGTAGCTGATATAAGGCTTAAGTATTTTACGCCAGGCCATGAGATTAATCTTTGTGGACATGCTACTATGGCATCTTTATTTGCTTTGAAAACAAAGGGTCTTCTAGGAGAGGCTAGCTCGGTAAAGATCGAAACAAACGTGGGTGTGCTACCCATTCAATTTAGTATGGACAAAAATAATCACATACTAATAAAAATGAAGCAAGATCAACCGAAGTTTATTGAATTCAACGGCGATAGAGCGAAGCTTGCGCACTCCATAGGCTTATCCCTTGACGAGTTGGAAGATGATCTGCCTATAGTTTATGGTTGTACAGGTGCATGGACTCTATTAGTCCCAATTAAGAGTATAGATAGCTTTAGTAGAATGAAACCGATAAATTCGTTGTTTCCAGAGATTTTAACGTTGCTTCCAAAAGCATCTGTACACCCATTTTCACTCCACACTCTTGATCCGCACGCTTTAATGCACGCTAGACATTTCTAATCGCCTTTTTCGGGAACCGTTGAAGATCCAGTAACAGGTACAGCATCGGGAGTAATGGGGGCTTATTATTTAAAATATATTGATCCGCATAGGGACTCGATACATTTTGATGTGGAACAGGGATTGGAAATGGGTAGGGACGGCAAGGTGAACGTAGAAGTATATCGAAATGAATCCGGTGAAATGGATGTCTTTATTTCTGGAACTGCGGTGTTTGTGGGGGAGGTAGATTTATGGAGATGATAAAATATACTCAGCTTGGCGTGTATGGAGTCTTAGTAAAGAACGATAAAGTATTACTAATTAAGAAAGCAAGAGGGCCTCATAAGGGAAAGTGGGACTTTCCAGGTGGATCTATAGAGTTTGGAGAGGAGCCTTATGAGACCCTTAAGAGGGAGTTTTGGGAAGAGACCGGAATTACAAGTTTAAAAGGGATGCTTCATGATTCCATTTCCTATACGTTAATTTATCCATACAGTGATACCCAGTTAGAAGAGTTACACCATATAGGGATCATATATAATGTTTCATTGTTAGATATGAACTTTGAGCTTAAGATCGAAGGGGACGGACAAGACTCTGAGGGGTCACAGTGGATAGAAATTAAACAATTAAACAGCCTCGAATTAACACCTTTTGTGAAGAAGATAATGCTGGGTCATTATTAGAACTCTAATGATTTATAGAATGGAGACAGCTTGATGATTGAAATTGATTGTTTGGGAGAAATCTGCCCAGTACCAGTAATGCTGTTAAAAAAACATAAAAAAGCCATTCAAAATGGTGAAAAGGTGATGCTAGTTACTGATCATAGCTGCGCAAAAGTTTCTATCACGGATTACTGTCGTGGTTCAAATTTAAAATGTTCCATTCAAGAAGTGATTAATGGAGTATGGGAAATTACGATTGAGGTTTAGGCTCAACACAAAGTATCTATTAAAGTCTTTTCAATATATCGAACTAATTGTTTCGTATCGTTATCGCAGCGCTGATTTTGTTTCTTTATCATGTAGACATCGTTATTGACCTGGAACTGATCAATAGGAATGATCTTGAGTTGTTTACTATACAACTCTTTTTTTATGGACATATAAGGGAGAAAGGCGAGACCATGCCCTCTAATGGCAGCAAGCTTTACCGCCTCAAGAGAGTCTAGATTAAAGAGTATATTTAATTTAAGCTCGCCCACTGACACGGCATTCAAAGCCCTTTGCACACAATGTAGTTGTGAGGACCAGATTAAAGGATAATTGGGGAGCTCATTCAGTGTAATTTTATTAGGACAAACGGTCGTATTGCTTGCCACCAACATAACTTGATCTGAAAATACCATATGTGAGCTTAATTCGGATTTTGGAGAGGGACCGGAAATAAACCCGATATCACCTTCTTCAAGAAGTAAACGTTCTTCTACTAAGGACGATGCCCCTTCGTTTAGAGTGATATGGCAATTGGGAAAATGTTTTTTCACCTCATACAAGGTACAAGGGAGGGCATAATTACAGACTTCTGGAATCGCATAAATAGACAGCTCTTGTTGTGTTGGCTGTAAATGATTGATTTCTGTGATCATATCATCATACAATTTGATGATTTGCCCCGCATATTTCTCCGCGATAATCCCTGCTTCTGTTAGGCTGGCCCCTTTATTACTTCTCACAAAAAGCTCAGAACCCAGGGTATTCTCCCAGGATTTCAACTGCTGACTAAGTGCGGATTGGGTAATATGAGATTTCTGAGCTGCTTTAGAAATGCTCTTTAACGTTGCAATATCTAAAAATAATTTAAGCGTTTCCATATTCATACTTATTCCTCCTGCTGCCCGCTGTTAGTGCAAACTATAGCATACTTGATTGCGCTCCATCTGTGCCATTAGTAACACTTATACAGCATAAAGAAAGCCGATAACCACAGCACAAATAAGTATGTTACTATTTTCACATAGTCAATTACATAAAAACGATGGAGGTGTTAGACTATGGGGCAAACCGTAAGTCCCGAAACGAGATCAACCCGAATCAGAGCTCCTAGAAAACCCAAAAAGAGTCAGTTGCCCATCGCGTTGCTGGTCACAGTTCTCATTATTGGATTTGGTTTTTTCCTAAACCAAGCCCACGATAAGATGGTTGTCTACCTGCTTTTCGGTATTTCGTTTGGCGTTATTTTGCAAAGATCACGTTTCTGCTTTACTGCATCACTTAGAGATCCATGTATTACAGGCAGCACATCGGTAACAAGAGCTGTATTGATTGCATTTTCTCTCGCTACGATTGGATTTACAGCCATTAAGTATCCAGCGTTTCTGGAAGGTAAACCGATTCCTGGGATGGACAATGTGGGTCAAATCAGTCTCGCTTTGATCATTGGTGCTGTATTATTCGGAATTGGCATGGTTATCGCAGGTGGCTGCGCTTCGGGTACATTGATGCGTGTAGGTGAAGGTTTTACCATGCAGATGCTGTCACTACTATTCTTTGTCATCGGTTCACTATGGGGATCACATGATATGGGTTGGTGGAGAGCTAATGTTATAAAGGATGCACCAACTGTATTTTTACCAGATGTATTTGGTTGGCTTGGGGCACTGGTTGTTCAGTTCCTGATTATTCTTCTGTTGTACATCGCTGCAGTTAAATGGCAAGAGAAAAAGATGGGAAGCGCAGATTAGTTTGAGTTATTACGTGAATTATTTCACTAAAATACATCCAAATAAAAGTTAAAGGTGGTTTTCAAGATGGCTGAATTTACACTTGATTGCATGGGAGAAGCTTGTCCGGTTCCGTTAATGAGAACAGAGAAGAAAATGACTGAACTCAATGTAGGTGATGTACTAGTAGTGGCTATAGATCATAGCTGCGCAATGAAGAACGTTCCAGAATGGGCGAGAAAACAGGGACATAATGTGGAAATTGAAGAGGTTGATGATGGTGAGTGGGAAGTTATCATTGAGAAGGTAAAATAGGATCGCTGAGTAGGAAAGGACGGTGAATGAAACGGTGAACGAATTCTGGCTGAAGATATCGTCTAACCGCTTTTACAAGCAATTGCTCAAAGAACCGTTTACTTATGTAACTGGAGCTGTACTTCTCGCTGTGTTCGCTACAGCACATCTGGCTGTTTTCTCTAAAGGATGGGGAGTAACTAGTGCTTTTGCAGATTGGGGAGCTTGGTTGTATCGATTAGCAGGTGGGAATGTAGATCAATGGGCTTATTTTAGTTCGGAAAAAGCACAAAAAACATTATCTTCCGGATTTTTGAATGATGGTGGATCCATTCGAAATGTAGGGATTATCTTAGGTGCATTAGCAGCGACTTTGTTTGCATCCGAATTCAAACTGAAGAAAATCAAGTCCAAAAAGCAGGTAGTGGCGGCGGTACTTGGCGGGTTGCTCATGGGGTACGGCGCTAGACTGGCTAATGGATGTAATATCGGTGCATTGTTTACGGCTATAGCTTCTTTATCGCTTTCAGGATGGGTTTTTGGATTGTTCCTGCTGGTTGGCGCATTTATAGGCAGTAAATTATTAGCTAAATTCTTTATGTAAAAAGTGGAATAGGCTGAACTTGAGTGCTGACGAGAGTCAGCCTATTTTATTGAAATCATAGTCGACACAGGAGGGACAAAAGGAATGGAAAAGAAAACAGAACAGTATGATGTCGTTATTATCGGTGGCGGGGCTGCTGGATTAACAGCGGGGATCTATTGTGGGCGAGCCAAATTGAAGACACTCCTTTTGGAGAAATCGCTGGTAGGTGGTCTTGCGACTTATACAAATGAAATAGAGAATTATCCTGGTTTTCCTGAAGGTACGACCGGAACTGACCTTATGGGATTATTCCACAAACAAGCCAAAAAATTTGGCGTTGATTTCAAAATGACGGATGTAAAATCTGTCTCGGTGTCGGAAGATATTAAGGTAGTGGAGACTTTTCGGGTTCGTTATGAGTGCAAGGTCATAATTATTGCTAGTGGTGGCAAGCCAAGAATTACTGGAGCAGCAAATGAAGATAAGTTCTTATATGATAAAGGGATTTCTTTCTGTGCAACCTGTGACGCAGCAGCGAATACGGGGAAGACGGTTATGGTCGTTGGAAGTGGTGATGCGGCTATTGAAGAAGGAATGTTTCTAACCAAGTTTGCAGATAAAGTGATCGTTTCTGTTATGCATGATCATGGGAAAATGGATTGTAATGAAATTGCCAAAACACAAGCCTTGGAAAACCCTAAAATGGAATTCATGTGGAATACGATGGTAAGTTCTTTCGAAGGGGAAGAACGCTTGGATTCCGTCGTTTTGAAAAATCTAAAATTGAATGAATTGCAAAACATAAAGGTCGATTCATGTTTCTTATTTATTGGCTATACACCGAACACAGAAATTTTATCAGGTATAGTTGAGATGAATCAAAATGGATATGTACTAGTCAATGAAAAAATGGAAACCAATATCCCTGGTGTTTTTGCAGCAGGGGATGTATGTGATAAGTTTCTTAAGCAAGTTGCTACTGCTGTTGGTGATGGTGCCATTGCAGGGTATGGTGCTGAGAAGTATATCTCTGAGTGTGAGACCTATGAACATCAGATTCTAAATCAAGGCAAACCTTCCATTGTCTATTTATGGAATGCAACAGATCCTTCGTGTCGAGAGTTATTACCTATGATTGAAGCATTTGAACAATCCCATCCTGATGTCAGAGTCACAAAGGTAGATGTATATAAGTCTCCTGGACTTGCTGGCAGGCTAGGAATAGATTCAGTACCTTCTATTGTCTATCTAGATGATGGGAAGGTCCAAAGAGTAATTACTGAGGCGATAAGTGATGACATATTGAATGCTCTTACGAATTGATGGAAAAGCCCTATGCAGATATCTCTGGCATAGGGCTTTTTTTAATTATGCTTTTATTAAATTGGACGAACTATTTCAAGAAAGTGTCAAAGTATCAATAATAGTTGTTTTGTCATATACCTTTGAAAGCGCTTAGATATTAAGATTAATTCATAAGATAGCAAATCAACGGAGGGAGAGTAGAGGAGAACCAAGGCTGCAAAAAGAGAGAAAGCCATGAAAGATGCTTTATTTATAAGAATCTAGGTTTAGGAGGACTTACATATGGCGAACGCAAGCGTCGCACCAGACAAGACATCAAGACCGAATCTCGGCAAGCATCGGACCAGCGGGATAAGACGCTTTTTTAAGCAAATAGATCTGCAGCTTATGGTATTGCCAGCACTTGTTTTAGTTTTCATTTTTGCCTATATCCCTATGTACGGTATTCTAATCGCTTTTCAAGATTATAAGTTAGGTAATAGCTTTATTAGCAGTGATTGGGTTGGATTAAAGCATTTTATTTACTTCTTTAATGCTCCTGAATTTGAAGTGGTTATGAAAAATACAATCATAATCAGCTTACTGAAGTTCTGTTTTGGATTTCCTGCACCGATTATTTTGGCGTTAATGCTAAACGAAGTTCGTAAGATGTTCTTTAAACGGGTTATTCAGACCGTTACATACTTGCCTCACTTTTTATCTTGGGTGGTTATCGGCTCGATGGTTACATCGATGCTATCCGTAGATAATGGCAGTATAAATATGCTGCTTGAGAAATTGAGATTTATTGATGAACCGATTAACTTCCTTTCTATGACCGAATATTTCTGGGGCATTTTAGTTACAACCAATGTATGGAAAGAAATTGGATTTGCCTCGATCGTTTACTTAGCTGCCATTGCTGGTATTGATCCGCACTTATACGAAGCTGCTTCGATGGATGGTGCGAGTCGCTTTAAACAGATATATTTAATTACGTTGCCTTCCATTATGCCAGTTGTGATCATCTTTATGATTCTGGCAATCGGTAATCTGGTGAATGCAGGATTTGAAGATATTTTGATCCTTGCTTCCAATCCGGCTTTACGAGAGGTATCAGATTCAGTTGATGTATATGTTGTACGTGTCGGTATAGATAACTTCAGGTACTCCTATGCGACTGCTATCGGATTGTTCAAGGCCGTTATCAGTGTGACATTACTTACCTTTGCAAATTTCATTGCCAGAAAAGCAGGAAACAGCTTGTGGTAATGAATTACACAATATAGGGGGACTGAATTATGAAACGTACTAACATAGGAGACCGATTATTTATTGGATTCATATATGTATTCTTAACCTTACTGGCATTCTCCGCGTTTTATCCATTTTGGAATTCACTTATGATTTCTTTTAATGAGGGGATGGATACTTCCAAAGGCGGAATTACTTTCTGGGTCCGTGAGTTCACACTTGAGAATTATAAGATTGTATTTGAAGATTCTCGTTTAATGGGTGGATTCGTCATTGCTACATTACGAACGGTAATTGGCACAGTAACAGCGATATTGGCCACTTCGATATTTGCTTATGGAATGTCGAAGCGTGAACTGATGGGTCGCAAATACTATATGATTATGTGTATCATTACAATGTATTTCGGTGGGGGACTCATTCCGTCATACATGCTTATCAGAAGTTTAGGCCTCTTCAACTCATTTTGGGTGTTTATTATTCCTGCACTCGTCAGCGTATGGAATATGATCATATTCCGGACCTTCTTTCAAGGTCTTCCGCAAGGTTTAGAGGAGTCAGCAAAGATTGACGGCTGCGGATATTGGGGGACTTTTCTCCGCATCGTACTTCCGCTGTCCGGACCTGTTATCGCAACGTTATCTTTGTTCACAGCAGTTAATCACTGGAATGAGTGGTTCGTAGCGAGTATTTACATTACGAAAGAGGAGCTAATGCCGATTCAGACCATCTTGAGACAGATATTGTTCTCTAATATTGCTTCAGAACAGCTGTCTAATGTAGATGCAAGTTCCATTGCTCATATTAACTCAGCCAAGAAAATAACGTCGAAGTCATTAACGATGGCTACGATCATGGTTGCAACCATTCCGATTGTATGTGTGTACCCATTCCTACAAAGGTTCTTCGTTAAAGGGGTCTTAGTGGGATCATTGAAAGAGTAGGATGATAGAATGAGATGGGGTTTAGAGCGTATTGCTTTGAACATAGATTACAAATTGAAAGGGGAAAATACATTGAAGACTAAGAGAAAGATGCTTCTCGGTACGTTGTCTACCTTGCTATTGTCAACTGTGGTGGCGGGTTGTAGTGGCAACAATTCAAGCGCTCCAACTGCAACTGCTGAACCAGCGAAAGAAGGAGGAACAGCGGTCAACACAGCAACTGAAGCTCCAGCGGCTGATTTATATGAGTTGGGTAAAGAACCACTTGAAGTATCATTCTATGGAAACTATGGCTGGTATCAAATGCCGAAATGGGGCAAAGATGCTGCTTCCAAATGGATTTTGGATAATCTGAAAATCAATGTCACTGGAATTAGCTCGGGTGGTAATAACGCTCAAAAGCTGCAAACGATGATCGTTGGTAACGAGCTTCCAGATATTGTTTGGACTGAGAAAGGTGCTGACGTAGAGCGTCTTCGTCAAGCTGATATGCTAGTTCCTTTGGATGAATACATTGATAAATATCCAAATTTTAAAAAGTCCTTAACAGCTGGACATTTGGAATTGCTTCGTTCTCCTGATGGAAAAATCTATCAGCTGCCGAATTATTATACAACGCAACCGAATGGTAATGCCGGTTATGCAATCAATAAGAAGATTTACAAAGAACTCGGTTCTCCGAAGCTAGAGACTACGGATGATTTGTATGCTTACTTAAATGCTGTTAAAGCGAAGTTCCCTGACGTGATTCCGTTTGAGACTGGATTAGCGAAAGATGGTAACGGTATTGATCAGTTGTTCTCCTCTTTTAAAGAGAATAACCTTTCATATACTAGAATATACGCTGTTCCTGATGGCGACAAAATGGCTTCGATTTACAAAGATGAAGGGTTCCGTGAGTCCGTTGTCTTTGGTGCTAAATTAATGCGTGAGAAGCTAATGACGCAAGATGCGAATACCCAAACGGAAGACCAGATTAGAGAGAAAGCAATGAATGGCAAGTTCGCTGTCATTGCGACATTCGATCCGATGAAGTTGCTCGCTACTGCTGATGAAGAGATGAAGAAGAAAAATCCGGATGAAGGTTATATGTTTATTAAACCAATTTACAAACCGGGCTTGGATCAAAGTAAGATTACTCCGGGAACTTATAATCAGTTAGGTTGGAACGTTGCTACGATCACTAAAAACGCTAAAAATCCAGAAGCTGTATTCGCTATGCTTGATTGGATGACAGGTGCAGAAGGTTCTATGGTACTTAACTGGGGCCCTCCAGGGCCAGACGGATACTGGGATGGATTTGAAGCAGATGGAGTTACTCCTAAATTTAATAAAGAAAAATATTTAAATGAGCCAGAAGCACTGTCTGAAATTAGCGGCAAGGCTGGTGACTTGGTTTGGGTAGGTAATACGGTGTTCTTGGATAATACGAAGAAAATGATGTTGCAAACCCTTCCAGCTGACAAGATCGACTTCAGTAACCGTTGGCAGATGGAAGTAACATGGGCTTCACAAGGCGACTTTACGGAGTTCCTAAATTGGGATCCGGCTCCAGATAGTGAAGAAGGTATTATCAGACAAAGCGTTAAAGATATCTGGTTAACCGCTAGAGCGAAATCCATGTATGCGAAGACTGATGCAGAAGCATTAGCGATTCTTGACAAAGCACATGATGATTCCATGAAGGTTGGTTATGAGAAATTCCTTGATTATGTTACAAAAGTATGGACAGAAAACAAGAAAGCTTTAGGAAAATAATAATTAGTAATGCGAAGGTTTGCTACTAGGCAAGCCTTCGTTTTTACGTTGTATTCTGATGACTCATTGTTTATAAGCTGGTAGACAAATTAATGAATGGTATACTGGAAAAGAATAGTGGTAGAATTTACAGATAGGTTTAATGCATTTCAAAGGGGGACTTGTTGATGTACAACGTATTATTAGTAGACGATGAGATGCTGGATCTAGAAGGTATGAGACAATTTATTCCTTGGAATGAGCTTGGTATGGAAGTTGTGGAGGCAGCAAATAACGCGTTTACCGCGTGCGATATTTTAGATCAGTATGTTATTGATATTATCGTAAGTGATGTGAATATGCCGAATATGTCGGGTCTTGAGCTGGCTCGAATTGCCATTGAGAAAAAAAAGGATATACGCGTGATATTTGTAAGCGGTTACCAAGATTTCAGTTATGTTAAGCAAGCACTGTCACTAAAGGCGTATAGCTACGTCCTTAAGCCAATGGATGATAGTGAACTCATTGCTGCACTTCAGAAAGTAAGGCAGGATTTAGACGATGAACGTAAACGCCGTGATGTTGAAGAAGCCTATCAGCATATGATTCCAATGGCAAAAAAAGATTTGTTGATACGCTTGTTCGAAGGGGAATGGGAAGGGGAAGAGGGTAGCCAGGCCGGAATGTTGTCGCTTGTGAAGTCATACGGTCTGGATAAGCTGAATTGGCCTGTTCGTGTAGCTGTCTTGGAGCTTGACTATTTCAACTGGCTTCAAGGACAGGATAATCTATCTAAACATCAAATGGCTAAGGACTTCCTATATGAAGTGAATAGAATAGGTCAGGAGCACGGAATGCCACATTGCTACAAGGTATCATCCTATCGGATTGCCTTATTGATTAATGAACAGGAAATGGAAAAGTTTACTGAGGATATTTACGCCTCGATTCGCGCGAAGTTTCCAGTCACAATGACTGTAGGTGTAGGCAAACCAACATTTTCTATGGAACAGATTCATATCTCCTATCGACAAGCTATGGAAGCTGTGGACGGAAAAATGTTTATTGGCAAAGGTAATCTTATAATGTATGAGACCGTTAGCAGTGAACCAGGGATGATCGATGCTCGTATGTTAGATACCCGTATGGATACGCTATTTAAAGCGGTGAAAGAGTATGAGTTAGTTCTTATTTATGATGAGATCGACAAGTTATTCCGCTCTGTTAGTAGTTTAAGATCCAAATTTACTATTCATAATCTGGCAATGTATATCATTTGGAAGCTGGATCAGCAGTTAAAGGATGTTAGTGAGGATTTATTTGAAATTTTAGGTATGGAGATACATAGTTTAGATGTTTTACACCAATTCGATACGATCAGTGATATTCGCTCGTGGCTCGTACTCAAAACGTTTGAGATCTCCGAGTACCTGCGTAGTAAATCAGATTCAGTGAACCATAAATTGATTAGAGAAATCATCCAAACGATGCAAGACAGAATGAGTGATAACTTTACGCTTAAAGATATTGCGCAGCAGTTCTCTTTCTCCCCTAACTATTTGGGCTATTTATTCAAAGAGGAAACTGGGAAAACGTTCAGTGAAGTACTTACACAGCTTCGAATGGATCAAGCAGGTAAGCTTTTAAAAGATCCCACATGCAAAATCTATGAAATCGCTAGCAAGGTAGGCTATAGGTATCTCCCTTATTTCAGCAGACAGTTCAAAGAGGCTTATGGTATGACACCTATGGAGTATCGTAAGCGCGACAAGTGATGGGGGATGATGTTATATGAAAATGCGAAGAAGACATAAGTATGTGCCAATTGGGTATAAATTAATGCTGACGTATATGTTTTTTATTATTATCCCTGTATCCCTGATCGGCTTCGTCTCTCATTCCATGTACAATAAATCATTACGCGAGCATATCGATACGAATATAAAAGGGACGTTATTGCAGATTCGCGATAATATTGATTATAAAATGAACGAAGTTACTCGAATATCGACACAACTATATAGTGATTTTGATTTCTACCGGAATCTTCGTAGTTATGAAGAGGGCTGGGAAAATTACGATCGGATGTCTAAGAAGGTACTTCCGAAGTTAGATGTAGCTATCCAATCTACAGGTATGAAGATTGGAATGTCGCTATTCTTAAAGAATGAATCGATCCCTGAAATCTATTCAAATTCACTTGAAGGCTATCTGGATAATAGCAGCTTTTATCATCTATACCATATGAAACGAATTGAAGGGAAGTCATGGTATTATGATTTTCCAACTGAAAAATACGCTGAAACTATGAAATGGTGGCAGATTGAGAGCGATGTTGAGAATAATCGTATCTCGTTGCTCCGTAGATTAATTGATACATACGAACCTCTTAAGCCAAAGGAGATTGGGTTTCTAAGGATTAATGTAGGAATTCCAGATCTGTTTGACAGTGTCAATTATACGAAGATAGGAAAGGGAAGTAATCTAATTATTAAGAACGAGTTTGGAAAAACGATGTATCAATCGGGTGAACTACCGAAGAACTATACCGATGAAACCGAACTTAATAAGGATTACTTGACGATTAGAGAAACAGTTATGGTTGCAAACCAAGCATGGCAATTAATTGCGCTTGTTCCGACTGCAATTCTTGAAAAAGATGCAATGAAGGTACGCCTGTTTATTATTTTAATGTGTCTCATATGTTGTGTGGTTTTTAGCTTTGTCGGCATATTTATCTCACGATTTTTTTCCATTCGGATTAATAAATTCGTATATGTGCTTAATGCTTATCGGGAAGGGGATCTTCACAAGCGTATTTCCTATCGCGGCAAGGATGAATTCTCTCAGATTGCAACCGCGCTGAATGATATGGGCGAGAATATCGATATGTTGATTAAAGAGGTGTATTTGACGCAGCTTCAGAGGAAAGAAGCGGAGCTTGAAATCCTACAATCGCAAATCAATCCACATTTTCTGTACAATACTTTGTCGTCTATTATTCAATTAGCCAAGTTTGGTCAAAATGAGAAGCTGCAGAAGATGGTAATGGAATTAGCGAAGTTTTACCGCTTAACGCTGAATGAAGGCCGTACGATGATTCCGGTTCCAACTGAAATTGAGCAAGCAAACGCCTATTTAGAAATTCAGAAAATTAAATACGGTGACCGCTTGGAGGTTATGTTTGATTTTGATACAGAGATATGGCCTTATGAGACCATTAAACTGATTCTACAACCCTTTATCGAGAACGTGCTGAAGCATGCTTGGTGCGGCGATCACATTCATTTACGGATTGTAGGGCGTAAGGAAGGCGATAATATTCTCTTCCGTATTATTGACGATGGTATTGGCATCAGACAGGAGCGTATTGATCAAATTTTCGATTCGAAGGGACATACAAATACAGGTTATGGCGTCCGTAATGTAGATCAACGGATTAAACTGCAATATGGACCTGAATATGGCGTAAGTATTTATAGTCGTGTGGGAATTGGAACATCGGTTCAGATCCTGATTCCTGCCAAAAAAAGAAAGTAAGCGGTATTGCAGTTAGATGTAGAGAAGGGGTCTTTAAGCTAGTTACCGCTAGCTCAAAGACCCCTTTGATGGTTCAAGTGATCGTTAGAAACCTTTGTATTGAGGTTCTTCTGACTCTAATTCGGTTACCCGATTTTCAACCTGTGTAACGATTTGTTGCGTTTGCTCAGCTGCATTTGTGAATAAAGTTTTTGCACTTTCGTTTTGTGTTTCAAGTGCAAATTGCTCCAAGCTCGCTTGAGCGCCTTTTAAAGAAGATAAACATGTTTTAACTTGTGAGGCTACTGTCATTAGGTTTCTCTCCTCTGTTTTAAGTTTCTAGCATGACGTTTCCTATTGTCCTCAACCGTCACTTTAGTTATGCAGGAAAAATATACAAGCGGTACCGTTAACCGATTTCCATAAATAAGAAGTCTAATTCAGGATTGAATGGACCTTTTTTGACAAATAATGAGTGTTAATAAACAAGGGTTGATTTAAAAAAGGAGGAAAATTGAAATGCCGGAGTGGTTGGAGGTTGTAGTACGAACACTCTTTGCTGTGGTTGTGCTTTTCTTTTTAACTAAATTACTGGGGAAGAGACAAGTATCGCAGCTCTCGTTCTTCGAGTATATTACGGGGATAACCGTCGGCAGCATAGCCGCCTATATTTCTCTGGATACGGATAAGTATTGGCATTTAGGAATCATTGCACTGATTGTATGGGTCGCTTGCTCCTTAGGAATTGAATGGCTTCAGATGAAGAGTAAAAAAGCAAGAGACTTCATTGACTTTAAGTCCACCGTTCTTATAAAGGACGGGAAAATACTTGAAGATCATATGAAAAAGGAACGTTTAACAACTGATGAATTATTGGAAGAACTACGTAAAAAGGATGTATTTAATATATCTGAAGTGGAATTTGCGATTATGGAGTCTGATGGGGCGATTAATGTTCTGCTTAAGAAGGAGTATCTCCCTCTATCTGCAAAAGACCTGGGTGTGAAGGTTGCCCCTCAGAAAGAGTCACAAGCCGTCATCATGGATGGGAAAGTATTAGATAAACCGTTAGATACCTTAAATCTAACTCGCAGCTGGCTTGATGGCGCGCTAGAGAAAATGGGGCTAACCGTCGAGAATGTATTTCTCGCTCAAGTTGATTCTTACGGTGAGCTGACGGTCGATTTGTATGCCGACAACTTTAAAGTTCCACAGCCACAAGATAAACCACAATTATATGCTTTGCTCAAAAAGTGTGAAGCGGATCTGGAAATGTTCAGTTTGTCGACAGAAAATGAAAAAGCTAAAAAAATGTACGAACAATGCTCAGAGCAATTGCAAGCATCTTTGAAAGTGCTAAAGCCATTAATCCAAAGTTGATGGGGGCTAACAAATCACATACCCAAAAACAAGAAAGAACCGGTTTTTCATATCGGTTCTTTTTTCGTATATGGCTAAATGGAATAGGGAGTATAAACCTCGTAAACAATTGGCAAACTAAGCCAGATTCGCAAGTCACAGCACAGGAGGTATAAAGCCTATGTCAGGAATTATAAAAACCATTAAAGATCAACTGGAGGGATGCAGTGATGCCGTGTATCAGTCCATTTCTGTTCATGGGCATACCTGTCTTTTGATCTATATACCTTCCATCATCGATTCTAAGACACTTCATGAAAGTATTGCTTTACCATTAAAAACAGAAGCAGAAGCAAAACTGGAATGGCCGAATTTTTTAGAACGGTTAGATCAAGGTGTCGTTTTTCCTATCCAATATCTCAAGGCATTTGACTTACAGAAGATCGTAGATATGATCGTTGCTGGAAAAGTAGTACTTTGTATTGAGGATCTTCCTTATGTTTATTATTTTGAAATTACCCAATATCAAAAAAGATCAGTGACCGAATCACAAAACGAACTTGTAGTGATTGGTCCCCAAGAAGCATTCATTGAAGACATAGAAACGAATCTCTCTCTGCTGCGACATAAAATTAAACATCCGGATCTAAAAACCATTCATTATTCGATTGGTAAATATACAAAAACCGATGTGTATGTGGTCTACATTGAAGGACTTTACAAAAAAGAAGTTCTTGCTGAGATAAAGCAGAAACTAAATGAAATAGATATTGACGGGATATTAGGGATTAGTTATATATCAGAATTTTTAAGGGATGGTAACCTCACACCATTTCCGTTATTTCAATATACAGAACGTCCTGATTCGGTGGCAGCTTCTTTAATGGAAGGCCGAATCGGAATCATACAAGATGGCACACCTACTGCAATGCTCGCTCCGACATCTTTTTTCACCATGCTGCAATCGTCTGAGGATTATTACCAAAGCTTTTATGCAGCAAGCTGGATTCGTATTGTTAGATTTCTATTCTCAATCATATCCATGATGCTTCCATCCCTTTATGTAGCGATTACAACCTTTCATCCTCAAATCATTCCGCCAAACTGTTAATTACAATTGCTTCTGCGAGAGAGAACATTCCTTTCTCAGCGCTTACCGAGGCTTTAATGATGGAGCTTACCTTTGAAGCGCTTAGAGAAGCCGGGACTAGAATTCCGAAACCTGTAGGACAGACGGTTTCAATTATTGGGGGTATCGTTATTGGTCAGGCTGCGGTCCAAGCAGGAATTGTATCTGCTCCAATGGTTATTGTTGTGTCTATTACTGGAATTGCCACCTACATCATTCCTCATTATGAGCTAGGTCTGACTTTCCGACTACTTCGTTTCCCGCTTCTCGTTATGGGTGGAACAATGGGGCTGCTCGGGGTATATATTACAGCTTTTTTGATTTACGGACATTTAGCAAACTTAAGACCGTTAGGTGCTCCATATTTGCAACCCGTTGCTCCATTCGTGTTACGGGACTGGAAGGATACATTTGCTCGTTTCCCCTCGAACTTTATGACGAAACGCAGCAACCTTTATACAGATAGGAATAAAAGGAGACAGAAAGAAAAATGAGAATCCTGAAGATAGGAGTTATTGTAATCTTGCTCCTAAATATAACAGGTTGTTGGTCGTCGAAGGTTGAGCTGGATGAACTAACATTTGTATATGGATTGTTTATCGATGAAGGCAAAGAACCAAATACTGTTGAAATTACGATTAACTCACCCTTGCCCAATCGTCTTAACGCAGCTGGACAACCTTCAAGTGGCGGTGGAGGAGACGGTAATACTTATTCTACCGTTTCTAAGACCGCAGGAACGATTGCAGATGCCATGCAGTTAATTCAAAAAGACTTAACTCGTCAGCTTAGTCTTGCTCAATTAAAAGTAATTGTCTTAGGGAAGTCCTTTACTGAACAAGGAATCCGCGAACTACTATTATGGATTGAAAGAGAACCAAGTCTTCCTCTGGGTGCTTTTGTTATGGCTAGTCCGGGAAGTGCGAAGGAAATGAATACTTTAACACCTATTTACGAGCAAATACCCTCGGATGTACTAAGGAACTTTGGATCGGAGAGATATTTATTTTCAACTACGATTAAGGATTGCCTGTTTGCAGAAGCATCCGGTGTTGGATTTGCTATTAACAATCTTTCATTTGGTAAAAAAGGAGAAATATCGAAAGATGGAAAGCCGGAATTCTGGGC
Source organism: Paenibacillus pseudetheri (assembly GCF_924513355.1). Classification (NCBI taxonomy): domain Bacteria; kingdom Bacillati; phylum Bacillota; class Bacilli; order Caryophanales; family Paenibacillaceae; genus Paenibacillus; species Paenibacillus pseudetheri. The sequence continues at coordinate 72,543 of NZ_CAKMAB010000021.1, read as the reverse complement.
AGGAATCCAAGGGGCAAAGTTGTTTCAAAAAGATAAGATGAAAGGAATTCTTAAGCTTAAAGAGGGAAGGGCATTAGCTTGGGCTGCAGGCAGTCTTAAGCTGGCAGTTTACTCCGTCGATTGGGATGAGGGAAAAAGTGCCGCAAGTGTTGTATTTGTAAGCAAAAAATCATCAAAGAAGTTAAATATAACGGATAAGGGTCCTGTGTTCACAGTGAATTTAAAGGGGAAAGCTAGTGTTATTTATTTAAGGGACCCGAAGAATAGGGATGCAGAGGAACTCGGCCAAATTATCATTGCGAAGCTTAAAGAGGAAGTTTCTAATAATCTTACCGAAGCCATTCGTAATACCCAAAAAGCAGGTGCTGATGTTCTGCAGCTAGGATTGTTATTGGAATGGAACGATCCAAAGCAATGGAAGCAGCTTAGAGAGCGGTGGGATAATTATTATGCTCAAGAGGCTGATATTAAAGTGAAGACAGATTTTAGCATTGTGGATTTTGGAACAGCAAAATAAGACGTTTAGAGGGAGAAGTTATGCGAACATCGAAATGGCAGCTGTTCCGTTTTTTCATTATTTTCTTCAGCTCCCAAACCACTATTTTTTTGATTCCGTCTCTAATTGTTACTTCATCCTATCAAGGCTGGATTGCATTAATAGTGGGGTCTTTATTAGGGTTGATATTATTGTGGTTTACTTTTCACGTCGGTATGCTACGGCCTAATCAAGCGTGGGTTAGCTTTGGAAAAGATATCATAGGTAAATGGCCACACAAGTTCATGCTTCTTTTGCTTTTATGCTGGTGTGTTTATTATGCATCCTATGATATTGAGAACTTTGTGCTATTCTTTGGTTCTAATTATTTGAGAGGAACTCCACCTCTGTTTATTCAATGTGTAATTGGGCTAGTGATTATGTATACGGCAAGTTTAGGCTTTACAACGATAGCGTATATGGCGGATGGACTTTTTCTTATTTTTTTCATAACGATGATCATTTTATTTAATTTATTTCTCCCGAATGCGGACTTCAATATGCTGCCAGCCTTCATTCATTATCATGATCCCGGGATTGCCCTGAGGGACTCTATTGTAGTCATGTCATGGTTTGGAGAATGGATTGTCCTCTTGTTTGTTGTGCCCGATCTGAAGCTTGAAGCAAAAATGCTGAAACGATTAGTATTTTCGGGGATATTTGTCTTAGTAACTGTCTTAATTGGTTGGTCACTGACGATGATGAGTTTTGGTCCACATTTGGGTCGGGAACTGCAATATCCTTTCCTTGAATTGGTGCGTAGCTCCAAACAAGATAATCTGCTAGGCAATTCGGATCCGCTCTTAATTGGAATATGGTCGTCTTCTATGTTCATTCATAGCTCATTTCTTATCTATGTAGCCTCTAGATGTGTATCCGGCTTGCTTAATACAAAAGCTAGAAAAATGTATATTCCCTTTTTAACAATAGCTTCAATAACGATAGCTTTTTTATATTCACGACACATAGGCAGTTATTATAAACACTATAATAGTTATGCTATTGTTGCCATTTGGCTAATCGTTGAAAGCATCCCGATCTATTATGCCATCACGGCTTTCTTTCGATATCGGAATAAAACTGCGAAGTAAATAAAAACAGGAGGGGAAATCTAGGTTTTACCTTTTTAATGGGCAGGGCCTTTTCGTGTGAATTATATATTGGATACACTTTCTGTTATGATGAAAGGACTTATTACAATAATTTCCTCAGATCGGATGGTGCATTTACATGAATCTTCAAGGGGTTACTGAACTCATCAAATCTATTAGAACCAATCTAGCAAAAGTCATTGTTGGAAAAGAGGATGGAGTTGACCTGCTACTAACCGCATTACTTGCCAATGGCCATGTTCTACTGGAAGATGTTCCGGGTACAGGTAAAACCTTGTTAGCCAAAGTCCTTGCAAAGTCTTTAGATTGTACATTTAAGCGTATTCAATTTACACCAGACTTGCTGCCTTCTGATTTAAGCGGGATTAATTTTTATAATCAAAAGTCAGGTGAATTTCAGTTTAGACCAGGTCCAGTATTTGCGAATATTTTGCTCGCTGATGAAATTAACCGTGCAACACCAAGAACACAATCCAGTCTGCTGGAATGTATGGAGGAGCGGCAAATCACGATCGATGGTGTGACTCATGGCTTAGAAGCACCTTTTCTCGTTATCGCTACTCAGAATCCGATTGATAACCAGGGCACTTTTCCGTTGCCCGAAGCGCAATTAGATAGATTTCTGATGCGGATTACTACGGGTTATCCTTCATTTGATGAAGGGATTCATATTTTGCAGCGTTTCCGTGAGAATAATCCACTTGAAGAGACTTTTGCTGTGGCTGCTGCTCAAGATATTCAAGCTGCGCAGCGTTTGGCCGCTTCCGTGAGTATTAGTGATGATTTGCTAGCCTATATCGTTCGGATTACGGAAGCTACTCGCAAATCTACAGCAGTAAAACTAGGGGCGAGTCCACGTGCAAGTGGGGCATTGCTCAGATCATCTCAAGGATATGCTCTAATCCAAGGTAGATCTTACGTTACACCAGATGATATTAAAGCCGTAGCTGTTCCGGTGCTTGCACATCGTCTACTTCTTCATCGTGGATTAGGTTCAAAAGAGGGACAGGCCGCGGAAATTGTATTACAAGTGCTTCGTGAGTTAGAAGTACCCACTGAACTCGTTACGTCTTTAAGAGGCGGAAAGGTGGAATGAGCTATGGCTTTGCCTTGGTTCATTTTCATTACAGTAGCTCTACTGTTCCTCCTTGCCGTTATTTATAATCGGAATGGTCTGAAAGCGCTTAGTTATACTCGGTATTTTTCAACTAAGGTTGCTTATGAAGGGGATAACCTTGAGATGATCGAGGAGATTGTTAACGCGAAACTTCTGCCATTACCATGGCTGCGGCTGGAATCTAGTATTGCCAGAGGCTTGGAATTTGGAAGTCAAGATAATCTCGGCATTAGCACGGGTGAAATCTATCAGAATCATATCAGCTTGTTCTTTCTAAAATCTTACCGTCATATTAAACGGCGTCATCAAGTAACTTGCGAGCGGCGTGGAATATACCGTTTGGAGTCGGTCACCATGACCACTGGAGATCCCTTCGGATTGATCCGGAAAAACAAAACGTATCCCCTGCAATTAGAGTTATTAGTCTATCCTAATCTGCTGAACCTAGACGATCTTCCGCTACCGATACATAGCTGGCTTGGTGAACTTCCAGTGAAAAGATGGATCGTTGAAGATCCTTTCCTGACTGCAGGTATTCGCGAGTATAGCTCAGGCGATTCTATGGGACTTATAAACTGGAAGGCTACAGCACGCACAGGAACTATGCAGGTGCATAAGAAAGACTACACTGCGGATTCCAGGCTCGTCATTTGCTTGAATATAGAGGACAGTGATTCCATGTGGAGAGCGGTAACGGATGTGGAACGTATCGAGCAAGGGATAAGGTATGCAGCCACTATCGCCGAATACGCCATGCGACATGGAATTGAAACGGGACTTATCTGTAACGGTAGATTGGATAACGGGGGCGAGAGAGATCCTGTTGAAGCAGAACCTATGGCTGAGCTGGAAGATTTGCTAGAGCTGTTAGCTAAGCTGGAGCTAGACAGAACGCTTCCTATGAGCCGATTGCTAGATCTGCAGGCCGAGAGCGGAATAAGTGATACCGATTTTCTAATCATTAGCTGTCATAGAGGAGCAGAATTACAAGAGGCTGCTGACCTCCTATTGCTGCTGGGCAATGGTGTGGAATGGCTGGATATCCCGGAACAGGGGGCAGAGAGCGCATGAAACTTCCGTTATCTGGTTACGTATGGAATACGGTCAGACTCTGGATATTCTCTATCCTAGAACTATTGTTAGTTTTACCTGTATGGATTTTGTTCCAAGTTTATGTACTACCCAAGCAAGTTGAACCAATGTGGTTGACTGCCATACCACTGCTATCATTAGTGGGCATTCTGCTACGGAAACAGTGTAGTGTCAGATGGAAGCAGTTGCTGGCTGCTCTAATCCTTGGGACGGTGGTTGGGGCTTTGTCATCAGGAAGTCTGTCTATCGAGAGTCTGCCTTTAGGTGTCGCAGGTTCTATATGCGCTTTTCTCGGAATGACTGCTGACTCTCGAGATCAGTCCAGTAAGAAGTATTGGATAGGTATTGTAATCTATTTTGTTGCGACCATTGTCTTTGGTAGAATTCCCAATTTGGAGGAAAGTGTTACACTACTGACCTGGTGCGGTAGTTTATGTCTATTGCTCACACTATTTATTTCTAATAGTAGCTATTTACAATATAGTACGCTTTCTAAAGAAGGCAAAGCTTTGCCAAAAGGATTACAAAGAAATAACCGTATGTATGTCATTGTTATAGGAATTGTTTCGGCCGTGTTAGCGGCAGGGGTCGGAAAAGCTATAGGGACACTGCTATGGAATATGGTACGTTCGTTCTTCGGATGGATTAGTAATTTATTCTCTGGGTCAAGTGAGCCGCTACCTCCGCCATTAGAACAGCCTCAAACGAGTCCGGAACTACCTTTTGTTGGAGATGAAAAGCCTGGTCTACTAGCTGCCATATTAGATGTTGCTTTATATGTTGCTGGAGCTGTGTTATTGGGCGTTGCAGCTTATTATGGACTTCGGTGGTTGTACAGAAATGCCGGAGGGAAATTAAAGAGAGCCATGGATGCCTTGCTATCCATGCTGCGCAGGGAAAATACTCCAAAGGACAATACAACTTATCTTGATGAGGAAAAAAGTGTATTTACATGGGAGCAAACGCTTCAAGGTCTAAAGGATTTCTGGAGTACTCGCCTTACGCCAAGACATCGAAAAGACCGCTGGGAGCAGATGAATAGTGAAACGGAACGTGTTCGCTGGCTATATCGGCATTGGCTTCACATGAAGCACGATCATGGTTATGAAGTTAAGAGTTATCTTACGCCGAAGGAAACCGAAGGCGATATTTTAAAATGGACTGCTCTTAACAAGGCTAAACATAAGGGCGAAGAAAGTACTGTTAATACGTCGAATTCATTGATTGAATTATATGAAAAAGTTAGATATGGAGAAGAAAATCCTTCTGCTAATGATGTGGCTGCATTGAAAGATAAATTGAAATTATAGAATAGAATATTCTTCAAATTCGTGCAAATAGGAACAAATAGGTTACAAATGGTCCAAAAGTGTTACAACATGGATACAATTGGTTTTGCACTTACCACTATAATAATTCTAGCAAAATACTCGTGGAGGGAAGTAAATGAGAAAGCATAGCAGTACATATGTTGTTTTACTATTAAGTACCTTTGTCATCAGTCAACTGACTGGCCATACCGCTTCAGCGGCATCCGCTAATGCTGTTCGTACCAATCCAGCTGTAGCTGCGGCGACAGTAACACCCCCTAGTAATCTGGGTTCTATTTCTTTAGGAGCAAATATCAAAGCTACATTAGAAGATGTCAATATTTGGTCACAACCTGGTGGGAATATTTTAACCTATACCCTGAATTATTCGAATGGGAGCAGTAAAAACGCAAATCTAATGTACTATTTTTCGAGAGTGATGACGCCAGGGGGTTCTGTTATCCCGGGTAACCCTCTGAGCGTTGATGCGACTAAGAAGAAGATTGGTACTAAAGAAAGCTTGCGGGTTACATATTACGTCAACGTAGGCAAGACCAATTCGTTAAAAGGGATTAAGATTCCCATGTATGTATGGGATTCCAAAACCAAAGGTTATTTAAAGCATGCAGGAAGTTTTACTGTGCCAGCTAATTATTCCCCAACTGCCGTAAATGGAAAAAATGTTAACACCACAATGAATGACATTCCTGTCATCGCTAAAAGTGAGTCCTTGGAGCTCTATAAATATAATGGGAAAGTTTATGCCAAGGTGGGTATGAGCCTGACCAATAAGGGCAGTAAGGTACTTAGTGATCCGGGTTATGCGGCTTATTTACTCTCTGCAGGTGGAAGTTCTTATGAATTAGCACTTGATCGTTCTCAAATTAGTTACAAGATTCAGCCGCAGGAGAAGAAGACTATCTATTATCTTGCCGAGATTCCTCCTTATATGAAGACGGATAATATGAAGCTGCAATTTACGCAGAAAGATGAAGCACTGAAGCTTGAGATTGCTAAATCCTCGTACAAGCTACCGGCAGCTACAACACCTAATTTGGTGGTAGGTAAAGGTGTGACCAAGAAAATCACCATTAATAATAATCCGATAGAAACTCAGTTAAACAACGCAAACGTATACGCTGAGAATAATAAAGGGATTTGGACCTTCCAGCTTCGAGTGAAAAATGTAGGGAAGACGGCCGTTACGTTGCCAACTTATGAGCTTGCCGTCAAATCTTCAACAGGGACAACCTTTCCGATTAATGCGAAGGGATTGAGCGGCTTAACCATAAAGCCTTTGGAAGAAAAAATCATTCCACTTACCGCACAAATTCCGCTTGAGGTTGAGCAGAGTTCGCTGCAATTGCAAATGATAGAGGCTGTTTCAGCTCCAGATAATACAGATACGGGCGGTGCAGGTGAGGGAAAAGGATCTGAAGGGAATAATGTAAGTACGGGCAATACAGCCAAGCTGACAGTACCCGTTGCCTACTACACAATTTCCTACACACTTCGGCCAGAGGTTCAAAAGGGCGTGGAGTATAGTGCATCCAATGAATATGGTTCATTCACTTATAACTTGCTGTCTTTGCAGCGCTTTCCTTGGAAAGATGATGACATCGTTGTTGCTAGAATAAATATTAAGAATTCGCAATCGGTGGCTTTAACACTTCCAGAATTAAAAGGATCTGTGCAAGTAGACAATGACGATGTGTCTTCTTCTACAGAACTGTTTATGGACAAGGAAGCCTCGACGATTGCGCCAGGAAAAAATGCGGAGATCTATGTATTTGCCAAAATCCCTTACACGCAAGAGTTCGATAAATTAAAAGTGAACCTCTTTACAACGGTAAAAGAAGAAAAGAGCTCGTTCCTGTCGCTTAGCACGAACAGTACGATGAATGCTGTAGCGACAATTGAGCGTGGGGGAAGTTATGCAATCACCGGTAAAGGCAAGAACGCTAGTGTTCAAGAGAACAAAACAATTATTTATGAAGGTCTCAATTCTAATATCGTTTATACAGAGCTACTGCTTAGCAGTGAGGAAAAAAGACAAAGCAAAATGGCTCGCCTTCAGGGTTACTTTAAAACGGGAGATGGCCAGCTATTCGAAGCTACAGTGAATCAGCCAGATACTTCAGCTACACCGGGTGGTAAGCAATTAATAACATACTGGGCAAAATTGCCAAAGTCCGTTATTCCATCAGACGTAAGTATGTATCTAGGTCCAGGAATTACCGGGAATAAGCTGTCTGAACCTGGTCAGGAACCAACGGGATTCATTAACATTGCTTCATTGAGTCTAAATCCAGTTTCTACTCCACCGGAGAATAACTTGACGAAGGTTGCGCTATATCCTTACACGATGTCTGTTCTGAGTTCGGAAGGGCGATCGCTGCAAGGCAGTAACACTATAGATATCGTAATGAATTACAACCTACTTCGTGACAGTACCTATGACATGGGAACCTTCACCCATAAGCTGGTGCTCAAAATGACAGATCCGTATGGCCTATCACAGGAACGAAGCTTGAACATCGGTACTGAACTTCTTGAAGGGAATAACAACTCGTATACTGCAACATTTTCCAATAATATGTATAAAAACTTGTCAGGTGGCGCCTACAGAATCACACTGTATGATGAGTTCCAAGGAGAACGGATCGAGCTGGCCAGCCAGGCATATAGCATAAAGATCGATAGACCAGTAACTGAGAAGTAGGAAATCATATCTATTAATGTACGAGAAGGAGCAGCTCCAATGTTGCGAGTGGAAAATGTAACGCATTCTTTTAAGAATGGTAATGAAACGACGGCAGTCCTTCATCAAATAGATTTTTCTGTAAAAAAGGGGGAGATGGTTGCATTACTGGGGAGCTCGGGTTCCGGTAAGTCAACCATGCTCAACCTGATGGCAGGTCTGATGAAGCCTACGGAAGGCCACATTTACATTGCTGACCATGATATTGTGAAGATGAGCGAAAACAAGCTATCAGAATTTCGCAGGAAGCATATCGGGTTTATCTTTCAAGCTTATGAACTGATTACTAGCTTGACTGTCCGTGAAAATGTTGAGTTGCCGCTTGTGTTCCAATCCGTTTCACCATCAATACGTAAGCAAAAAGCTCTGGCTTTGCTGGAAGGGGTCGGCATTCCGGATAAAGCCGACCTGTTCCCTTCACAGTTGTCTGGCGGACAGCAGCAGCGGGTCAGTATTGCACGTTCCTTGATCACAGAACCGTCCGTTATTTTCGCAGATGAACCAACCGGAAATCTGGACTCTAAGACAGAAGAGGAAATTATCAATATCCTGCTTAACCTGAACAAGAAGATGAAAACCACCTTCATCGTTGTAACACACGAGCTCAAAGTTGCAGAACAAATGCAACGGATTTTCACGCTTCAGGATGGATATATGATTACTGAGAAACAAACTTCTTCGGATACAGAACTCGAAGGGGGTAAACTCATTGAGGATTAGTGATATTTCACGTTTGGCTTGGGAGCAAGTCAAACGACGGAAAGTTGTCACAGGTCTCTGTATGGCTGGTATATCGATTGGCTGTGCTGCTATTATTGTTGCTTTAAGCATAGGAGATTCCGCGCAAAGCTATACGGAGCGGGAAATTAACCGGAATTTCAAAATGGATGAAATTACGGTGACTCCGAATAGCGGTATCCCTTCACAAGGGGGCGGAGAAGGAAAAGGAGCCTCTGCCTCTGATGCAAAGCTAGACCCCGGCAGGCTAACGGCTCAGAAACTGAAGATTGTCCAAGGCCTGCGGCATGTTACCGCAGCAGCACCTTTTCAAGAGCTTGGCTACATGCAAATGACTACTATCGATAATAAAATTACGGACGTACAGCTAATCGGAACGGATCTTCGACTACTAACGAAATATGACCATAAATTTAAGCAGGGTGGTCCTTCTGATTCGGTTGGTATGGCAGTACTAAACTATGGAGCAACTGTAGGATTGATTGATGTCGAGACTCGGCAACGACTTTTTGAACAACTGAATACTGATCCGTACAATAATAAAATAATGGAACAGTACAATAGTTTAAGCATGCTTCCGTCGGATATGTTCAAACAACAGGTTCAATTACAATCGTATGACCCTGCTTCTCAAACTGGACAGTCTCTAATCAGCTCACCCATTCAAATTGTTGGGATATTGGATAGTGCGGGGAACCCTGATATGGCGATGTACGACAAGAAGATCTACGTGTCGCAAGAGACTGGTGAACGTCTGGTTGAACAGCTTAAACTAATGAGCGGAACTGCTGGGCAGAAGGATGTATATAACTCAGCCATTGTAAAAGTCGACAGTACAGACAACATTGTACAAGTGGAGAAGCTTATACAGAAACTCACACTAAACACAAGTACGAATCTGTATCAAAAAGAGGCGATGGCCTCGACATTCAGCATGTTCAAGAAAGCAGCGCTTGGTATTGGTATATTTATTCTAATTATAGCCTCGATCTCCATCATCGTTGCGATGACCATGTCTACCCATCAGCGTCGTCGCCAGATCGGCATTATGAAAGTGCTAGGTGCCAATATGGGGCAGATCCGAAATATGTTCATTACAGAGGCGGCATTGCTCGGGATGCTGGGTGGATTGCTCGGCATAGGCTTTTCGTACTTGATTGTATTTGGCATAAATAAGCTCATTGGTACCACAGGAGGAATGGGGATGGGTGAGCCCTTGGTCATCACTATTCCTCTGATGACCCTTCCAGTAGGGATTGCATTTGCAATAATGACAGGCGTTCTGTCGGGAATTTATCCAGCGATAAGCGCGTCCAGAACGAATGCGCTCACTGCGATAAAACGGGATTAGCTATTTTTAAGTTGAAAGGAAGCAGAAGTGATGAAGAGGAGAATCAAGTGGATTGTATTGGTATTGATTATTATTGCAGCGGGTTATTTTGTCTACAACAAGATGTATAAACCCGAGGCACAGCTAGAACCTGTTGAACCACCACAAGCGATAACTTTTGAGGTGACACAGGAAACCATCACGAACTCCGTTCAGGTCAAAGGGAATTCACGATATGAGCATGAAACACTTGTATATGCACCATATGCTTCAAAAGTTACAAAGTGGAAGGTTGAGAACGGTGGGCAAGTAAAGAAGGGGGATTTGCTGTTTACACTTGATCAGGAAGCCTTAAAGAATGAGATTGCTACACAGGAGGCGACCATTCGAAAGGCACAGCTAGAAGCGGAATTAAATGAATTTGTTAGTCAGCAGGACCAGGAGAATGCAGCTCTTGGTGTTACAGAAGCTGAACGAATAAAAGCCCTTGCAGCCCAAGAAACAGCACGGTTAGGGGATGAGCTTAATCAAGTAAATGCTGAAATACAGGCTCGTGAATTAAAAGATAAGAAGGCTAAGATTAAAACAGCCCTCTATCATGCTCCGGCAACTGGTGTTTTTCTATTCGATAGCGCCAGTGAAATTCCGCAAACGGTGACAGACAATCAATACATCGGCAAAATTGTAGATATGAACAAGCTTGAATTCATAGCTCTTGTAGGTGAACAAGATGTCTTCCGGATTAAGACGGGAATGAAGGTTGATGTTAAAATGACAGCTTTAAAAGATTTAAAGCTGTCTGGAGAAGTGACTAAGGTATCTAAATTTGCTAAGACTGCTTCGGGTCAAAATACTACTGCTACTTCGGTTCCACAATTTGAAGTGGTAATCTCACTGCAACCTAACGAGCGCTTGATTGGTGGACTAAGCTTGAGTGGAGAAATCGAGACGGTCCGTAAGGAAAATGCCATCGTTGTATCCAGCATCGCAGTAATGCATGAAGGAGATCTTTCCTACGTGATGCTGGATAAAGGCAATGGGGAATATGAACGAAGAGATATCAAAGTGGGCATGGAGACGTCTGACAAAACAGAGGCCGTCTCCGGATTGAAAGTTGGAGATGTTGTTGTACTTCAGTAAGCATTGAACTAGGCTAAGCCTAGTTCTCAATCGTGATTCGCCAAGATTTAATATCTTTATTTAGCTCGGTAAGGTCAGGAACCGGAACTGGCTCGTCGGATAGATTATATTTAGCTTTCAGTGCTAAAATCCGATAGACGCTCTCATCAATCCGTGATTCCTGTATCTTACCTTTTTTTACATGATTCAGAAGCGATTCTATTACCCGTTTCTCATTATCATAGCCGTGAGCGATAAGTAAGATATCACTGCCTGCATTTATGGTATCTACTGCCGCTGTGGCAAGGTCGTAATTCTTCATGATTGCTCCCATAGTTAGATCATCTGTGATTACAAGTCCTTGATATTTCATGTCTCTGCGAAGTAGCTCACCTATGATTTTATTTGATAAAGATGCTGGTTTATCAGGATCAAGCTTTGGAAACAAAATATGAGCGACCATAACGGCGTCGGTTCCCTCTTTTATCGCAGCTTGAAAAGGGAGCCATTCTAATTTTGACAGTTCTTCAGCGGTCTTATTCACAATCGGCAGATCAAGGTGGGAGTCGACGGAAGTATCACCGTGACCAGGGAAATGTTTGACAACCGGAACAACACCTTCGCTCTCAATACCTTTCATTTCGGCGATCCCTAGTGTACTGACTAGTTCAGCGGAGTTGCCGAAGGAGCGATCTCCAATTACAGGATTATCTGGATTGCTATTGATATCAAGGACGGGAGCGAAGTTCATATTAAATCCTGCTGACAATACTTCTCTAGCGAGCAGCTTGCCCATCATTTCGGCAGCATTAGCATCCTTACGGGTACCGACCTTTCCATTAGAGGGGAAAGAAGCGTACTCCTTGGGCATCCGGCTGACTTTTCCACCCTCCTGATCGATACTCATAAATAAAGGGGCAGGGTTGCCGCTGTTACTCTCTTTCATGGAATTAACAAGGGTGACCATACCCTTCAGGTTTTGAATATTGTTCTTATAAAGGATAATTCCACCGACTTTGTCTTCGGCAATCATCCTTTTTGCTTGATCATCCAGAACGGTTCCATCGATACCAACAAGGAGCATTTGTCCAATTTTCTCTTCAAGGCTCATACTGGAAACCTGAACAGCAATTGGATCACTCTCTAAGGAGGGAGCTGCTGTGGAACTGGTAACAGGTGAAGATGTGGATTCGGCAGTCGGCGGATTTGTAGCGGCAGCTTGGGAGCTGTTACTGCTATTGGAGCAGCTAGTTAACAGAAGCATAGATACCATAGCAGAAGCCATTAGAAAGCTACCAGAGGATGTAGGTCTAAGGATGTTGCGTGTAAATCTGGTCATTAGAATAGTCGTCCCTTCGTTGCTTATTTAGATGTCAGAAGGATGAATCCTTGCTGACTTAGATACACGGTGATAAGATGAACTTAAATCTTTACATATTAAAATTGAATTATGAGGTGACGGTCAAATGAAAGATGGATTAGTAAACGCACTAAATGAACAGATGAATTTCGAGTTTTATTCCGCTCATGTTTATCTAGCTATGGCAGCCTATTGTTCCGGGGAAAGTCTCGATGGTTTCGCAAACTTTTTCTTAATTCAAGCAGAAGAAGAACGATTCCATGCCATGAAAATCTATAAGTTCCTTAATGATCGCGATAACCGGGCGACACTTGAAGCTCTACCAGAGCCAAAGAACGAATACTCTTCGATGCTGGATGCTTTTGAACATGCATTCGCGCATGAGCAACAAAACACGAAACGCTTCTATCATTTAGCTGACTTGGCGCTGGATGAGCGTGAACATGCAACGATCTATTTCTTGAAGTGGTTTATTGACGAGCAAGTAGAAGAGGAAGCGCTCTTTAGCAACATCATTAGTAAACTGAAACGAATTGATAAAGATAGCAACGCCTTCTACATGCTGGATGCTGAATTTGCTGCACGTACTTTTACAGCTCCTGCTGAGTAAGTTAAGTTACTGAAGACCAGAAGCCTGAGAAATCAGGCTTTTTTTATTTAATTGATGAAGGCAGTTTAATACCGAGCAACTTATTATCCGTTCGGATGATTAGCATACCTTCAGTTTTAAGTGATGGGGCAAAGTTACGAGATCCAGTCTTCACGGTAAAAATAGGCTTCAACGTCAACATGTCATAAGCATGAAATAGGCCATCTGATTGTCCGCTATAAACCACATTTCCAAAAAGATCCGTCTGAACTACAGGATTCTCACCATTATTGAGGACTACCGCCTGACCATTTCCAAGTTTAAGTGCGGATAACGTACCTGTATCATAGTTGGAATATAACATTCTTTGCTGATGGACTTGGTTTAGAGGATAATCTTTCTCTTTTGCCATAGAGGTCCAGGTTTGAACTGGCTTACCTTCCGCTGAGTAATTCCAGAAATCATATTTCACAAGCTTTTTGCCCTGAAAAATATAGAAGTCATTTCCGTCCAAGAATGCAGTCCCATTTACACCACCAAATGTGAATGCTCCATCTTTATTCTCGGTATCTGTCCATTTATATAAACGTTCTCCTTTAAGTTCACCCGTTTTTACGTTGAATACTGAAACTTTAACATTACGATTCACAGCGTCATCATCCATCATAAACGTATTGGTAATGGAGTAGAGGAGGCCGTCCTTAACTGCTAGTGGCCACCATTGACGGGTATGATCCCATAGTTTTTTTCCTGTCAGACTGTCATAAGCGGCAAGTGCGGCAGTTGTTAAGGCTCCCTGTGAGAGATAACTTCGAATAACAACCCCATCCGTTTCCATAAGTTCCGATAAGCCTGTAAAGTTATTGCTCTCCTCCACAGCCTTCCATTTGATCTTCCCGCTGACCGCATCGACAGCTGCGAATTGACTCTCTTGTGTTACATAAATGGTGGAACCTAGCCGTTGTATACTTGTAGCTTTAGGAAGTGATAATGAAGCTGACCATGCTTTTTTACCTGCTTCATTAACGGCATATAGGGAGCCATTTTGGGTCAGTCCGTAGATAAATCCATTACTGTACGTGAACAACGGGGCTAATGCACTTCCGAATTCCCACATTTTTTTACCTGTTGTAGCATTCAATGCGACTAGTTTTTCATTCCGCTGCAAGGCAAAGACCTTCCCATTCTCGGCAAGGGCTGTAACGTTCTGCCCAGTGATTCTATCTTCTTTTAAGATGGCAAGCGGTGATGACCAAACAGGTACAAGAATAGGTGCTTTGACTTCATTGTAATAGGGATTGCTTGTACTTATGACTGCTTGTTCCGCGGAAATGACGGATAACGAACCGTTGTAAGCTATTGGAGATGCAATACATGTAACAGCTAAAACTTTAATCATTGTCTTGTGCAAAGACTGAATCATCGTTTCACGCTCCTCAAAAATAGTGATTATATAATTAGACATAATAAATGGCAAAAAGTTACTATTTCAGTAGAACAAGCATTAACACCTACGGCGTTTTTATAAGTACGGTAAGCGTTTAAACGAGAAATATAAAACTTAAAGTTGAACTAAGGCAAACTATGTTACACTCCGCAAAACAGTTATGACCTTGCAACTCTATTTGACGGAGGGAACTATTACGCCTCTTAGCAACACTGTTTCTCTAGACCCACCCGAATCTCGGAGTGTAGTATAGAACAATACTATTCTTTGGGGGTTCTTTTTTTTGGAAAATTACAACGACATCAAACAAGGTGAAAAAGGAGCATGGCTAAGCATAGTTGCCTACATATTCCTATCCGCCATCAAACTGTTTATTGGTACGGTCGCGGGATCTCAAGCGCTACTTGCAGATGGCCTGAACAACAGTACTGATATTATCGCTTCTATCGCCGTACTAATCGGTCTTAAGATCTCCAGGAGACCGCCGGATTCCAATCATAGCTACGGGCATTTCAGAGCAGAGACCGTGGCATCCTTAATAGCTTCATTTATTATGATTGTGGTAGGGCTTCAAGTGCTGTACCAGGGCGTGAACAAATTTATTCAACCAGAACTGGAAAGTCCAGATCTTATAGCAGCCTGGACGGCAGTTTTTTGTGCTGTGATAATGATGGGCGTGTATATGTATAACATTAGACTGGCCCGCTCTATTAATAGTAACGCTATGCGAGCAGTAGCACTAGATAATCGATCAGATGCTTTAGTTAGCATAGGTGCTTTTGTCGGAATTGTGGCTTCTGGATTTGGAATTCCATGGCTTGATCCGCTTACAGCGATTATTGTCGGCCTGATTATCTGCAAGACGGCATGGGATATCTTTAGTAAAGCTACACATGACTTAACGGACGGTTTTGATGCGGAAGAGCTTGAACTCATGAAAGAAACCGTCGCTGAAATTGACGGTGTGCAATCCATTAAAGATATCAAAGCTCGCATCCACGGGAATAACGTGCTGGTAGATACAACTGTATTAGTAGATTCCGAGCTTAGTGTGGTGCAGAGCCATGATATTACGGAAGAAATCGAAGAACAACTGAAAGACCGGCATCAAGTTTCAAATGTACTTGTCCACATAGAACCTGTAATGAAGTAGGAAAAGATATAGATGTAGCTTTCCTTGGGTGAATATGGGATTTTCCCTGTGATGTTGTTAATAGATCTTTTGTGCGGAGAGGTGGAGAATTAGTTGTATTTATCGATATGTTAATTTCAGGAAATGGAATGGTGATTTCGTGATTGAATGGAAAGATTCTTATGATATCGGTGTAGAGAAAATAGACTGTCAGCACAGACAGCTGCTAGCGAAATTGAACGAATTTTTTGAGGCTTGCAGTAAGCAGCAAGGGAAAGAGAAGATCGAAGAAACGCTGAAATTCTTGAAGGAATATACTATCGAGCATTTTAGCAATGAAGAGCAATTGATGGAAGAGATCGATTTTCCTGAATTGGCGGAACATCGTAAGACGCATGCTGATTTTGTAAAAGCCGTTCTTGATTTAGAAGAAACGATTAAAACCAAGGGAGTCTCCGTTCTCTCGACGATTAAGCTTAACCGTACGTTAACCGATTGGCTTCTGAATCACATTAATAAATGCGATAAGCTAATTGGCGAATGTATGGCCACGCGTGATAGAGCAGTATAACTGAATACCTCCAACGAAGATGCCGACGGGCATTTTCTTTTTTTTTATTTGTATGGGGAATGTGATAAAGAATTGTAATATGTTATTTGATCCGTTTTCCGAAGACAGCACCGTAATTTATACTGGGTTAACGGTTTGTGTTATGATTTGAGATAAGACGTATAGAGTTAGTATGGTAAAGGGGAGTGGAACGTTGAAAACATTACGAATGTTAGCGTCAGGGTTTGCTATGCTGCTTATTCTGGGCCTTGTTAATTTTTACATTGGGTATCACGGTTGGCTGCTTGTCCATGAATGGTTCTCAGGTGCTTCCGCTGTTCTGTTCTGGACATTATTCCTGCTTGTTGCCTTTGCGTATGTCGTTGGAATGATACCGTGGCCTACAATAGTGAAGCCGTTAGCCAGATTCTTTAAAGTGATTGGGTCGTATTATCTAGCTTGTATGGAATTCGCTATTATTATGTTGCCATTAGCTGATCTGTTGTATGTATTGCTGGGATGGATGGGTGTCGATCGAACGCACTACATCTCAGAAGCGGGTGGTACATTGCTAATATTACTGGTTGTTTTTCTAGTCTGGGGTTCGATCAACGCTTGGAGTACAGTAGTCCGTACACATCCTATTCCCATTGATAAATCCATCGGAACTAGTACGCCACTTACCATCGCGGTTGCATCCGATCTGCATTTAGGAAATATCGTCGGCAATCGGCATCTCAAGAAAATGGTTGCACAAATGAACGCTATGAAGCCTGATGTGATTTTGCTGGCTGGGGATGTACTTGACGATAGTATTGAGCCTTTTATTCGCAATAGTATGAGTGAACAGCTGAAGCAGCTAAAAGCACGCCATGGTGTCTACGCGGTACTGGGCAATCACGAATATTACGGTGGTTCGATTAAAGAATATACCGATTTAATGAGTAGCATAGGCATTAAAGTTCTACAGGATGAGGTTGAAGAAGTGGCGGGAACGTATATTGTAGGTCGAAAAGATAAGACTGCCGAGACGATGGAAGCCGGTGGTAGATTGAGCGTAAACTCCTTATTGAATGGCCTCGATCTGACGCGTCCTGTGATCATGATGGATCATCAGCCTACCGGATTTGATGTCGCTGCCCAGGAAGGAGTAGATATTCTGCTCTCAGGTCATACGCACCGTGGACAGATTGCTCCTAATCACTGGATCACCAAGCGGTTGTTCGAACTGGACTGGGGCTACCTCCGCAAGGATAAATTGCATGTCGTTGTTTCCTCTGGTTATGGGACCTGGGGACCTCCAATCCGTTTAGCCAGCCGTTCGGAGATCATTAAGCTTGAAGTGGTGTTAGAAGGGACTAAACAATACAGTGAAGAAGCCGTGTCTACAAAGACGGTGTTAATCTAAAAGAAGTCTTTAATGATATGAGGCTGCCCGAATCCGTAGAATTTTTCTGCGAGTTGAGGCAGTTTCTTTTTTTTGACAATTAGTAAAGCTTGTAGTATGGTTTAAAATAGTTAAGTACTTAACTAAAATGGAGTTGAAAAATCTAAGATGGATCATTTACAACCGTTCGTATTGAATCAGCCTTTACATACTCAGGCATTTTTCACTTTAGTTGATACTACTGCAAGCTTAGTTTCTGTCTCTGATAAATATTGGCTGTCTAAAGGATTAAATGGCGCAAGAGTTCGTATCTTGGTAGAAATAACTAAACAGGGCGGAACGATTTTACCTTCTACACTGGCTCACAATATCGGTGTTACCAAAGCTAATATTAGTCTGTTGCTGATACCCCTAGAGAAAGATGGTTGGATTACCCGCTCGAACCATACTAAGGATGGTAGAAAAAGCATTATTTCGATCACGGGTGAAGGACAGCGATTACTTCTAGAACATCTTCCCGGAAATCGTCAAGCGGTCGCTGAACGTATGCAGGGCCTGGATGAACAAGAGCTTCAGCAACTCATCGTTTTATTAGAAAAGCTTAGCAATGGCTAGCTATAAATAATGTTGCGGTCTCGAAAACAAGGAACAGAAAGGTTGGAGTGGTATGTCAATTATGGTTACTGGGGCTACTGGTCAATTAGGAAGTCTGATTATAGACAATCTTCTTCAGTTTGTGCCGGCAGGTGAAATTATCGCATGTGTTCGTGATCCGGAGAAAGCAAAAGATCTTTTGGAAAAAGGGGTTGAGATTCGCTTTGGCGATTATGATCAGCCTGATACCCTAATTCAAGCTTTTTCAGGTGTAGCAGAGCTATTATTCATCTCTAGTTCACATCCCGATGATAACGTCAGATTAAATCAACATTCCGAGGTTGTTCATGCAGCATTAAAGGCAGGGGTGAAGCATTTACTGTATACAAGCTTTGCATTTCCACCTAAAGGACAAATTCCAGCTAATCATGTTCACTTACTTACAGAGCAGATGATTCTTAAATCAGGTATAGACTATACCTTTCTACGCAACGCTTTGTATATGGATTTTGTAGATGTATTAGGTCTGAAAGAGGCGATCCAAAGCGGTGAGTTAATCACCTATCCTGGGAACTGGTTATTTAATTCGGTGACACGAAAGGATCTCGCTTTAGCTACGGCGGTCGTGCTTACAACTACAGGTCATCTTAATCAGATTTATGAATTATCCGCACCACACGCTTGGGATTTCAGCGAACTTGCGGAGGTATTATCTGAGCTATCGGGAACAAGAATTGTTCATCGGCAGGATTCAAGCATTCAGCACTGGATTTATTCTTTTCTCGCGAAGATAGATACAGCCTCTACTTCAAAAGATTTGGAGAGACTAATGGGACGGCCTGTTACCTCTCTGAAGAAAAGCATAATCACTTTCCTTCAGATTTAAATAATGATCCTGACTAATTCTACTATATAGTGGTTCGATCTAAAGTAAGTAAATAATTGTATTTACTGGCATGTTTTAATTCATCTAATATAATCCCATATACAGTATCGCGATATATTCCAACAGGCAGACCAAACCATATTTTGCGATACTTTTCGACTGCAGCAAGTTCACCTTGGAGTGCTTTTTCTAATCCTTCTTCATAGGAACTGATCCGTTGATATTGCTCGCTGCTAATCCCAGTGATATCTTGCCCTGTAATTTCTTTGAACATCCCCCGGAACATGAAGTTGTGACCCCGTTCGTCATCTCGTATTGAGGTGATAATGGAAGCTTGCTCGGAGGTTGGGGCTAGTTTGATAATTTCATCATAGAAAAGCTCATCATTTCTTTCACCTTGCACAGCTTCTTTAATTAAATTTAATGCTTGTGGAAGAGAGGTTTCCCATATAGGTTTGAAATCAGATCTGTTCTGAGATAAAGGTGTCCAATACATAGTTCTTATTACCTCCTGTTTCGTTCGTTATTATTAGAGTAGTATATGTACGAATGCCCAAAATGGTCTCTTTCGGTTCTTTAGTTGTTCTAACCCTTTAAAGTTGATACTATGGGTTCATCCGTTATTCAGGGAGTGTAAATGATGAAAAAAATTTTAGTAGCAGATGACGATAATAATATTCGTACATTATTAAAGCATGTATTGACCAGAGAAGGTTATCAAGTCATGGAGGCCAGTGATGGCCGGGACGCGATACATAAACTGAAAGAAAGCATTGCGGATTTAGCCGTTGTGGATGTGATGATGCCACATGTGGATGGATTAGAGCTATGCCAGCATATAAGAGAAACGTATGATATACCGATCATTTTGTTAACAGCCCGGCAACAGCTAAGTGATAAAGAACAAGGCTATTTGCGCGGAACAGATGATTATGTAACGAAACCTTTTGAGCCGGAAGAATTGTTGTTTCGGATCAAAGCTTTATTTCGGCGTTATTCCATCGCTTCGGATGATCGGATTCGTTTAAATTCACTCGTTATCGATCGTAAAAATTATGAGATCACTGATGGTGATGAAGTACTGCTGTTACCGGTAAAGGAATTTGAACTTCTTTCGCAACTGGCACAATATCCAGGTAGATTATATTCACGCAGTGAGTTAATTGAACTATTATGGGGAATGGATTATGAAGGCGATGAACGAACGGTGGATGTACATATCAAGCGATTGCGTCAGCGATTTATGGATTATCAGAATGACTTTGTGATTCGGACGGTACGGGGAATCGGATATAAACTGGAGATGGTGAACTCGTGAAGTCCTTATATGTAAGGATGTGTATTCTTTTTTGTTCGGCCATTGTTGTGAGCAGCCTTCTTGGCTTTTTGGTGTCTAATATTTATTATCAAGCTCAGATTAAATCGAAGAACGATACCAAGCTTACGGGGATGGCCATAGAAATTCAGCAGTTTGCAGAATCTCACCCAGATTCTATGGAGGATTATCTGCGAAGTGTAGCTATACTAGGTTATAAGATCTATTTAACCGATGCAGAAGGTCAATCCCGATTCTATGGCAAACCCTTTCGGAAAGAGGACTTGGATCAGCAACAGCTAGAGAAGGTCCTGAATGGGCAAGTGTATCATGGCGTAGCGGAGTTTCCTGATAGTGCATTTATAACAGGATTTTTTGATAACCAATTAAGTAATACGATTGGTGTGCCTATTGAAGTCAATAATGAGACTTTTGCGTTATTCATGCGTCCGGATGCAGAGGTTCAGTTTGGTGAACTGCGCGTGTTTTTTGCTGTTATCATCGGATTTACCGTGTTGTTCAGTCTTGGATTCGTCATGATCAGCGTACTGCATGTGGTTAAACCCATTACACGTTTGACAACGGCGACTAAGCGGATTTCAAAAGGTAGGTATGATATTAAACTAAATACTTGGCGCCAAGATGAGATTGGCCAGTTAGCCTCACACTTTATGATTATGAGTCGTGAGCTGGAACGGACCAATCGTGCGCGTCAAGAGTTTGTTGCAAATGTATCGCATGAAATCGAGTCGCCATTAACTTCTATTCAAGGATTTGCCCAAACCCTTAAAGATCCTACATTACCAGAGGATGAACGGATACAGTACCTCAATATTATTGACCAAGAAAGTCATCGACTGTCGATGCTTAGTAAGCAGCTACTAACCTTATCTTCCCTTGACTATGATCCGAATTCCTTGCAGAAGAAATCCATAGATTTGCGAGCACAGCTACGGCAGGTCGTGCAAATCATGGAGTGGAGATTAACGGAGAAGCAACTGGCTGTAAGGCTGAATCTTGCTGATATCAGCGTACATGGCGATTCCAATCTATTGTATCAGGTGTGGATGAACCTCATTACTAATGCTATCAAATACACACCTGCTGAGGGATCTATTATGATTTCCGCCAAGCTTGATGAGGGGAACTGTGTAGTAACCTTTTCGGATACTGGGGAAGGTATTCCTCCTGAGGAATTACCACTCATCTTTGATCGTTTTTATAAAGTCGACCGCGCACGTACACGAGAAACACATAGCAGCGGTCTTGGACTAGCGATTACTCAAAAAATTGTAGAGACACATAACGGAACCATAGAAGTATCCAGTGCTATTGGCAAAGGTACCACCTTTACCGTAACTCTTCCGCTTTTGTAACTCGTTATTCATACTCCGTTCATTTTCATCTTCTAAACTGTGACTATACAGATTAGAAGGAGTGGTAATATGTTTCTAGCCTTAAGGGAAATGCGACATTCTAAAGCCAGATACCTGTTAATAATGGTGATCATGTTATTGGTTTCCTTTCTTGTACTTTTCGTAACGGGACTGGCCAGGGGGTTAGCGTATGCTAACATCTCAGCAATAGAGAATATGCCGGCAAACTATTACGTGGTGCAGAAGGATGCGGATCAGACGTTTAGACGTTCTCAGTTAACGGATACAGAGCTTAATAGTGTACGAGCAGTAATAGGAGACAATAATGCCTCCTCACTCGCTCTACAAATGAGTACAGTGACTACGAAAGATGCGGATACCAAAGCAGACGTAACTTTTTTTGCAGTAGATATGGACGGTTTGCTTGCTCCAAAAGTGGTTGAAGGTGACAAGATTACGAATGACACGCAGGGAAGTGTCATCGTTGATCGTGACTTGGAGCAATCGGGCATTAAGATTGGTAGTACGATCCAAGATCAGGCAACTGGAATGGAATTTAAGGTAACAGGTTATGTTGAAAATAGCTCATACAGTCATACCCCAGTAGTCTATATTAACAATAAAGATTGGCAGGGAATGAGACAGGGCGTTAATCAAGGTAGCAAGGCTACATCAGGAGTGCCTTTTAATGTAATTGCGCTTAATGCAAACGCTGGGCAAGTGGATAAGATCTCTGCGAATACGAAAAATGTGGAAGTTATTACGCAAAAAGAAGCGATCTCTAATATTCCGGGTTATTCGTCAGAACAAGGTTCACTGCTTATGATGATTGCCTTCTTGTTCGTAATCGCTGGGTTTGTTCTGGCTGTATTCTTCTATGTCATTACAATTCAGAAAACAAGCCAGTTTGGCATACTGAAAGCCATGGGTACAAAAATGTCTTACTTGGCTTGGAGCGTAGTAGGGCAGGTTATGATATTGGCCATTGCAAGTCTTAGCATTAGCTTGTTACTAACCTTTGGAATGAATCAGGTATTACCAGACACTATGCCATTCCAACTGGAACCTTCTACGATTCTATTAACCAGCGGTTTGTTCGTTGGGATGTCTCTTTTAGGATCACTTATTTCTGTCGCTAAAGTGGCTAAAGTAGATGCATTAGAAGCAATTGGGAGGGCTGGAGCATGAGTGCGAAATTATTGATGAAGCAAGTGACCAAGACCTACGGAGACGGCGATACAACGGTATCTGTTCTGAATAATTTGAATCTTATAGTTAATGAAGGAGAATTTGTGGCTGTCCTTGGACCTTCGGGAACAGGGAAGAGTACCTTTCTTTCAGCAGCTGGTGCGCTTCTTACGCCAACTAGTGGTGAGATTTTCATAGACGGAGAATCTCTTACAGATAAAAGTAAAAGTGAGCTGACCGAGCTACGATTAGAGAAGATAGGCTTTATGTTCCAAAGTGCACAGCTATTGCCCTACTTGAAGGTAGAAGAGCAGCTTCTCTATGTTGCTAAACAAGGAAAGATGAGTTCTAAAGAAGCGAAGGAACGGGCAACTGATTTGATGAAACGTCTGGATATCTGGAAACGTCGGAATCATTATCCTGAGCAGCTATCTGGCGGGGAGAAGCAACGTGTAGCCATCGCAAGAGCGTGGATGAATAAACCCGCAATTTTGTTTGCGGATGAACCAACAGCAAGTTTGGATTTTAAACGAGGTAGAGAAGTCGTGCAAATGATTGCTGACGAAGTAAAGAATGAGGGTAAAGCTGCCGTAATGGTCACTCATGATGAACGAATGCTCGAATGGTGTGATCGAGTGCTGCATCTGGAAGATGGACATTTGGTTGAACATGAGTTAAGCAAAATTTAGTGAAAAAACGATTCATGCTATTTATGGCATGAATCGTTTTTTGGTGTGTGAACAGTAGTTTGTTCTTATTTGTCAGCTATGGTGACTTGGCCTAAGTCATACGTGTCAAACCAGCCTTTAATAGTGTTGAAATTACTGCTGAATGACAGTGCCAGTTCTAGTAGAATTCGGGCATGAACTGCGTTCAGATTATCTCCGGCAATTATGCCGTCACTTGAAGCATAGTTGGAACCGGAACCCGTACGCGTGGTGGACACGAAGATAATTCCGTTTTCCCTAATAGCTTTCGTACAGCTTCTCCCATAGCTTTAGTTACGCCGCCAGCCCCTGTACCTGAAGTTACAATACCTCTTGCACCATCTTGGACAAAACCTGTAATTGCCCCGGAACCCGCATCTTGGTAGGCAGAAGTAATTTCTATCTAAAAATTCCATTGAAAATATTGAATATACAAAAATAGCTGCCGAGACTTTCTCGGCAGCCTGACTACTTGTCTTTTCTAGAGACAAGTAGTTTTTGTATAAAGACATTGGTGGCCATGGAGGAGGAGCTTTCTTTATGGCGGATGATAGAGAATTGTCTTTCTAGATGATGATGTCTGATGGGTAGCTCGCAGATTTCGCCACTTGCTAATTCTTTACGCACAATCCATCTGGAGAGCATAGCGATTCCCAAACCGGAGGCGACTGCTTCCTTAACTCCCTGACTACTGTTGAAGACATAGGACCTTTTAACAGAAATCTCTTCTTCTTGAATGTAATGCTCACTAAAAGCACGCGTTCCAGAGCCAAGCTCTCGCAGCACCCAAACTTGATTTTGCAGCATACTTTGCTCCACAGAGACTATTTTTGATAAAGGGTGGTTGGCAGGGGAGACGATAATCATCTCGTCCTTCATATAAGGCGTGACGATCAGATCATTCTCATGGGCTTGTCCTTCGATAAAACCAATATCCAATTCATTGGATCTTACACCACCAATAATTTCTTCAGTATTACCGATCGTCACCTGAAGCTTGACTTGTGGGTATTGATTTGCAAATTCCGCAAGTCTTGAGGGTAATATATACTCTCCAATCGTAAAGCTCGCACCAATATGTATACTGCCTGTGACTTCATCCTGAAGCATCTGTATTTCCTGATTAGCTTCTTCAAAGTGGGCCAATATTTGTTTGGCATGTTTATAAAGAATTGTACCCGCTTCGGTTAATCTTACTTGCTTAGACGATCGATGTAGAAGCTTTGCGCCTAGTTCATTCTCAAGATTCCGGATATGTAGACTGACACCGGGTTGAGATAGATTCAGCAATTCTCCTGCTTTAGAGAAATGGCTTTGCTCAGCTACAGTAACGAACACTCGTAATGTATCCACAATCATAGTAATCCCTCTCTAAAAGTCCCGAATGTAATTAAAGTTCCTTTTGATTGGTCGTTCTTTCCATTATAGTTCATCCCATTCAGAGGTACATCTCTAATTAAATTACTTCGTACTATTCCGATAAGCTGATGGGGAAAGACCCATGGTCTTTTTGAAATATTTAGAGAAATGAGCCAATTCCATGCCTACTTGCTCCGCAATATCTGAAATACTGAAATCCGTGTAAGAAAGCTGTCTTTTAGCGTGCTCCATGCGTTTCAGTTGAACATAGTGCATAGGAGTCACCCCCATGAATCTTTTGAAATAAGGAATGAAATAGTTCGGGTGCAGGTGGACAAGTTCTGCTAATTCATCAATCTCTATGGGCTTATTCAGACATTTATCGATGTAATGGAGCACATGAGCTAGCTTGCCTTGGTCACCGGTGTGTATGAATTGAGTCATAAAGTCTGCGTGACTATTGCCGCTCGATTCAAGACAAGTGGCAATGAGATTAAGCAGACAAGCCTGAGTTCGAAGGATAGATAAGACATCGTCCTTTTGAAATTGTTCGATCATTTCCACGAAGATTGCCCTTATTGAATCTGGATTAGGCGAATCGCAGATGTATAATTTTTTTTCCGCATGGAATAAGGGCCACTCCCCAATGTCAGCATCAAAGTGACAGTAATAACGGATATATGGATCATTAACAGAAGTTTCAGTAGTTTGTGTGCTCCCCGCAGGCATGATCATTAGCTGACCTGGCTTCGGATAATAATTAATTCCGTTTATAATCACTTTCCCCTTACCCCCGTCTATATAATACAGCCGATTAAAAGCGGGGGTTTCCAGTGTTCGGTTCCATCCGGGAGTTCTATTACTAAGTTGGGCATGGGTCACAGTAACCTTAAGATTCTGTAGGAGACGCCCTGACAAATTACCTGGGTTGTTCATCATCTAACTCCTTTAACGCAAGTATATTCTCATTATAACGGTTTTATTTAACTAAAACATCTTACTTAAATACAAATAAACCTTAATTTCAATCATGTTCATGTCCATAAATTAAGTATATCCTCTAAGCATAACCACTAATAAGGAAGTGACCAGAGATGAGTATAGTTCGTTATGGGATTATCGGCATTGGGAATATGGGAAGCGCACATGCGCAAAGTCTGCTGAGTGAGATTAAGGGAGCTGAGCTTACAGCTGTATGTGATATAAGAGAAGAACGTTTGAAATGGGCTGAAGAGCAATTACCTGAGAACGTTAGGAAATATTCTACGCCAAAGGAATTATTCGAGTCACGTAACATGGATGCTGTATTAATCTGTACTCCGCATTATGATCACCCTGCACTTGCAATTGAAGCTTTTCAACATGGTTATCATGTACTAGTGGAGAAGCCTGCAGGTGTTTATACGAAAGCTGTTCAACAGATGAATGATGCTGCAGCACAGTCTGACCGCAAATTTGGAATCATGTACAATCAGCGTACTAATCCTTTATATCAGAAGCTGAGAGATCTTATTCAGTCTGGTGAATTAGGTGAGATTCGCCGGACGAATTGGATTATTACCGACTGGTATAGATCGCAGAATTATTACAACTCTGGTGGCTGGCGGGCTACATGGGCGGGTGAAGGTGGTGGGGTATTGCTTAATCAAGATCCTCATCAACTAGATTTATGGCAGTGGACGACAGGGATGATGCCGAAACGGATAAGGGCATTTTGCCACTTTGGAAAATATCGCAATATTGAGGTCGAAGATGATGTAACCGCTTATGTGGAGTATGAGAATGGAGCTACGGGTCTGTTTATTACTACAACTGGAGAGGCGCCGGGGACCAATCGTTTTGAAATTAATGGTGACAACGGAAAAATCGTAGTGGAAGATGGGAAGCTAACTTTTTGGCGTTTACGTACACCCGAACCTCAGTTCAACGCAGAGTTCACGGGAGGATTCGGTAGTCCAGAGTGTTGGAAATGTGAGATACCCGTACAAGATGGTGGAGAGGAGCAGCATAAAGGAATCCTAAGGAACTTTACGAATGCCATTTTGCATGATGAGGCATTACTTGCTCCCGGGGAGGAAGGGATTAAGGGACTAACCCTTTCAAATGCAATGTATTTATCGGCTTGGACGGACAATTGGGTGGAGCTTCCGCTGGATTCGGATTTATTCTACGAAAAGCTGATGGAAAGAGTAAAAAACTCGACTTTCCAAAAGGAAGCTTCAGAAACTATAACATTGAATGTTAAAGGAACTCATTAAATCGAAAGAGAGAGGTTAAATCCTATGAAACGTTCGACGATTGCGGCTCAAATGTACACGTTACGTGATTTTACTCAAACCGCGGAGGATTTAAGATCAACTTTTCAAAAGGTATCTGCAATGGGTTATGAAGCCATTCAGATTTCATCCATCGGACCGATTGATCCGAAGCTTGTTAAAGAATATGCAGATGAAGCAGGACTGGCAATATGTGCGACCCATGTGTCCTGGGATCGGTTAGTGAATGATCTGGAAGCTCTAGCCGCTGAGCATAGGTTGTGGAAGTGCAAATACATTGGACTTGGAAGTTTACCAGAAGAATTTCGTACGGGGCTTGAAAGCTACCGGAAATTTGCGAAATTGATATCTGAAATTGCAATAAAACTAAAAGAACAACATGATCTGCAATTTGTTTATCATAATCATGATTTTGAATTTGAACGTTTTGACGGTATTACTGGAATGGAAGTGCTCCTCAATGAGACTGATCCTACAGTTGGTTTCATACTTGATTTATTTTGGGTTCAGGCAGGTGGCGCGAGTCCGGTGGAATGGATACGAAAAGTTGAAGGCAGAATGCAGGTGGTGCATTTAAAGGATATGGCGATTATAGACAGACAGCAAGTCTTTGCTGAGATTGGTGAAGGAAACATGAACTACGGTGAGATCATTACTGTTTGCCGTGAAACAGGCGTTGAATGGTATGTAGTGGAGCAGGATGTTTGCCGTCGTAATCCTTTTGAGAGCTTGGAGATTAGTCTGCGCTATCTGCTTAACCTATAATAGAATCGATTAGAAGCCATTAGGAGGATTCTTATGGATAGAAAAGATGGAATGAACTATGCCCCTACGTATGAAGCTAAACCAGTAGTGAAGCCAGGTGAATTCATAATCGCAGCTATCGCACTAGATCACGGTCATATTTACGGGATGTGTAATGGACTCGTTGAGGCAGGGGCAGAGCTGAAATGGGTATATGACCCGGATGAGGAGAAGGTTAGAGCTTTCATAGCCAAATATCCGGGAGCAAGGGCTGCTGAGTCTATGAATGAGGTTTTGGAGGACCCTGAGGTTCGCTTAATTGCGGCTGCTGCTGTTCCTTCGGAAAGAGGACCTTTAGGAAATAAGGTAATGGCTCACGGGAAGGATTATTTTACGGATAAAACACCTTTTACAACACTTGAACAGCTGGAATCCGCTAGAGCTATGGTCGCAGCAACCAATCAGAAGTACATGGCTTACTTTAGTGAACGCCTTCATGTTGAAAGCGCAATCTATGCGGGACGGTTGATCCGTCAGGGGGCTATTGGCCGTGTTCTTCAAGTCATTGGCTTAGGACCGCATCGTTTAAATGCTTCTAGTCGTCCGGAATGGTTCTTCGAGCGGGAGAAATATGGTGGAATCCTGTGCGATATCGGCAGCCATCAAATAGAACAATTTTTGTATTATACAGATTGTCAGGATGCTTCAGTTGTTCACAGTAAGGTAGCTAATTATAATCATTCGTCTTACCCTGAATTGGAGGACTTCGGTGATGCGAACCTTGTTGGAGACAATGGGGCAACCCAATACTTCCGAGTAGATTGGTTTACGCCAGACGGGCTCGGAACCTGGGGAGATGGACGTACAATGATCATGGGAACTGAAGGGTACATTGAACTGCGCAAATACAGCGATATCGGGCGTTCAAATACACCGGATCATGTGTACTGGGTGAACGGGGAAGGGGAGCATTACGAGCATGTAGCTGGAAAAGTTGGATTTCCGTTCTTTGGTGAACTTATCCTCGATTGTCTGAACCGGACGGAGCTGGCTATGACTCAAGCACATGTCTTCAAAGCTGCTGAACTATGTTTGAGGGCTCAAGCCCAAGCGATGAATCTAACCCCTAATCAACTTAAATAGTGAATGGAATACTTAATGGAGGTGGTAAAAATGAACAAACTTGGAGTAGCGATTATTGGCTGCGGGGCGATATCTCCTCTCCATGCTAAAGCAATATCAGTTATAAAAGATGTAAACCTACTTACAGTTGTAGATATTGATGCTGATAAAGCTACGCGAGCGGGAATAGAATACGCCTGCCATGCCACTGACGATTATATGGAAA
This sequence comes from Paenibacillus pseudetheri, assembly GCF_924513355.1. Lineage (NCBI taxonomy): Bacteria > Bacillati > Bacillota > Bacilli > Caryophanales > Paenibacillaceae > Paenibacillus > Paenibacillus pseudetheri. The sequence continues at coordinate 43,171 of NZ_CAKMAB010000021.1, read as the reverse complement.
TACTAAATGATAATCGTATTAATGTTGTACATCTCTGTACACCTCATTATCTTCATGCAGAAATGGCTGTAGAGCTATTACGTGCAGGGAAACATGTGTTAACAGAAAAGCCAATCGCCGCCGACCTTTCTTCAGCAAAGCGTATGCTAGAAGAGGCGCAAGAGAGCACCGGCCAGCTTGGTGTGGTATTCCAGAACCGTTATAATGATGCTTCCATTTATATGAAGAAGACGATTGATTCTGGTGCATTAGGGAAACTACTTTGTATGAAGGGGATTGTAACCTGGCACCGAAACGAAAGTTATTACAAAGATAGTAACTGGAGAGGACGATGGTCCACGGAAGGTGGAGGTGTTCTAATTAATCAGACCATTCATACCTTGGATTTACTTCAGTGGTATGGGGGTGAGATTAAATCCGTGAAAGGCAGTATTACCACGGATGTGCTTGATGGCGTCATTGAAGTAGAAGATACTGCCCATGCTTGTATCGACTTCGAGAATAATGTTCGCGGGCTGTTTTATGGTACGAATACCTATCTTGAGAACTCTCCGGTGGAGTTGGAGTTAGTCTTTGAAGAGGGGACACTTAACCTTCGTAGAGACTACTTGTATCTTTGGAAAGATGGGAAGGAAAGCTTGGTTTGCGAGCCTATATTCAGGGCTACAGAAGGTAAATCATATTGGGGGACAGGGCATAAGAGACTGATTGAGGACTTCTATGACCATATTTTTAGTGGACGAAAGTTTTGGCTGGACGGTACTGAGGGGATAAAAGCGCTGAAGCTGGTGAAGGATATTTACAGTTCATCACAGAGAGCTAAATAAATCGTTAGTATAGCAAAAGCTGTTCCAAGAGTAGATTTATCTACAAATGAGACAGCTTTTTCGTGTTTAGGGACTTTCCATATTGGGTTAAACACTAAGAAGAAGACTGTGACTTACAGAGGGAGATGGATTTGATCAATTCCCTTTAGTGGAATAATCTAAAGATTGTATAGGTTAAAAAAAGCAAAATATTTGGTAATTTACATTGTGCAGACCATTGTGTTCTTTTTTGTCATATTATATGTATTGATGTTTCTTTCTGGTGGATTATTCACCACCTTTTATATGCTCATTGCTTGTTTCGTTAGCGTATTCGCTGCCTTGCTCATGTTAATGCGTAAAAGCTTCTTATGCGCCATAGTTGATCTTGCTGCTCCGGGCAGCATGTTCATTTATTTTATTAATAATGCTTAAATGTTATTAATCCTTGTAAGAAGCGGGTTTATGGCTGTCACTTAAGTTCCTTAACCTGGAGGACTTATTTCTCTCTTTTTTGCAAGCTTTTAAATAACTTATTTTTTTCATATAATAGTAGATAATTAAATTTATAAATAATTGTAATACACTCGGATAAGGGTATAATTGAGACAGAAAAGGTGTGACGCCTAAGAAGGAGCGCCCACATCCTTTCTGCAAAATTCAGGGGATAAGGATGGTAATAATGGGCAAAAGTGCAACTGAAACAGACGTCATTTTAATTGGTGCTGGAATCATGAGTGCGACTTTAGGAACACTTTTAAAAGAATTAGTGCCGGATTGGAAGATTAAAGTGTTTGAAAAGCTCGAAAATGCAGGTGAGGAAAGCTCTAATGAATGGAATAATGCAGGAACTGGACATGCGGCGCTCTGCGAGCTTAACTACACTGTCGAAAAATCCGACGGAACTGTAGATATTAGTAAAGCCATCCAAATTAATGAACAGTTTCAGCTTTCAATGCAATTTTGGTCTTATTTGGTAAATCGTAAGCTGATACATAATCCGCAGGACTTTATCATGCCATTGCCCCATATGAGTTTGGTACTAGGGGAGAGCAATGTAGCTTATTTGAAGAGAAGATTTGAAGCGCTGTCAAAAAATCCTTTGTTTCAAGGAATGGAATTTTCCGATGACTCTAGCAAACTAATGGAATGGATACCGCTTATTATACAAAATCGTCCATCGAATGAACCTATAGCAGCAACAAAAATCGACACTGGCACAGATGTTAACTTTGGTGCTTTAACGCGCATATTATTTGATCACTTGAAGAGTAAGAATGTAGATCTCCATTATAAACATAGTGTGGATGGAATCAAACGTACTAGCAATGGGTCATGGGACTTGAGAGTGAAGAACGACAGCGGTACCATTGAACAACATACTGCAAAATTTGTCTTTGTCGGTGGCGGGGGTGGAAGCCTGCATATACTTCAAAAGTCTGGAATTCCTGAAGGGAAACATATTGGAGGATTCCCGATTAGCGGAATATTTATGGTGTGTAATAAACCAGATGTTATAGCGCAGCATCATGCAAAAGTATACGGTAAAGCTAAGGTTGGAGCGCCTCCAATGTCTGTTCCGCATCTTGACACCAGATTTATTGACAACAAAAAATCGTTGCTATTTGGACCGTTTGCTGGCTTCTCACCAAAATTTTTAAAAACCGGTTCAATGTTTGATTTGATCACTTCCGTAAAACCGGATAATCTCCTAACGATGTTGTCGGCAGGTGCAAAGAACATGTCTTTGACCAAATACCTGATCGAGCAAGTGTTGTTATCCAAAGAAAAGCGCATGGAGGAATTACGAGAGTTTGTTCCGAATGCCAAAACCGAAGATTGGGATATAGTCGTAGCAGGCCAACGTGTGCAGGTAATCAAAGATACAGAAGACGGCAAAGGTATCCTTCAATTTGGTACAGAGGTAATTAGCGCCGCAGATGGTTCGATTGCAGCATTACTAGGTGCTTCTCCAGGTGCTTCTACGGCTGTTCACGTGATGCTTGAAGTACTTAACAAATGTTTCCCTCAACATATAAAAGAGTGGGAACCGAAGATTAAAGAAATGATTCCTTCTTATGGCCTGTCACTATTAGAGAATCCAGAGCTTCTAAACGAAATTCGTACTTCAATTGCGGCTACGTTGGATTTAGGTGAAAGAGAACGAGTTCAAGGATAATGTATAGCGTGAAATTAATAAATACTTATATTTTACGCAAAGGCTGCCGAGGGGCAGCTTTTTTTGTGGAAGAAAATTATACATTTTACCAAACATGTGGATACTTCCAAGAAAAGTGTACGGATTCAGATTGTAAGGACCGAGTCAACTATTGATCAGGATCTTGAACATTACGTTCCCATTGCAGATTGTACAATAGAAATCACCCTATCAGCTTCTAAAATATCATCTACTGCACTTTGTGCAATCAAACTACAGAATTATGCGATTAAAGGGCATTATTCCTAGGATTGATTGTACAGAATACAACAGAACTCCAATTCAGCTCGATTTAAATAACTTCTGTTGCACAAAATACAATGATCCCAAAAAAATCCCTAGAAGCCTGTGCCCAAAACCAAACGATTGACACAAAAGTGTATTACTCGTATAGTACATGTATAAGATGTATGAACCACTTAGTACACACACTTAGCATATGGAGTTGGTTGTATGACAGAAGAACAGAAACCAGGCGTCAGCTTTAATATTCGTGAACCAGTATATATTCAGGTTGTTCGTCGCTTCAAGGAACAGATAGCTACAGGGCAGATTGGAGCGGGAGACAAAATCCCTTCACGGCGTGAACTGGCAGCAGTCATGAAGATTAATCCGAACACCGCGCAGAAGGCGTATAAGGAAATGGAGGAACAAGGCTTGATTGTAACAGAAGGAAATTCCCCGAGTCGAATTACACAGGATCAGCAAATACTTAGCTCGATTCGCTCTGAATTAATAGAAAGTGCAGTGGATGCATTTATTGTTTCCATTCAGAACATCCAAATTCCGGTTGAAGAACTGGTAGATATCGTGAAGACGAAATATACATCAGAGCGGAAGTCAGCTCCAGAGAGCGGTGACGCGAAATGATCCAAGTGAACCAGATCAATGGATTTTAACGGTTAGTAAAGATAATCATAAAAAGGCATATCAAGTAGATGTTGCAACAGGACAAATCTCGGCGCTCGCGTTCCAAGGGCATGAAATGTTATTGAATAATATTATGAATGCCTATGGACAGAAAATTTATTTCCTGCAAAAAACTGTATCGAGTAAGGAAAATATAGGATTCACTGTTATTTCTTACGATCTCGTGACTAAAGAATATGAGACTACTCTGAAGATTACAAATATAGATTTAAGTGAAAATATTACCTATGATTTTAAACAAGACTATCTCTATATTGTGGGTTATAAGAATTTCAAAGGTAATCGTCTATATGTATTCAATTTGACAAGCGGTAACCTTGAATACGAAGGAAAAGCAGTATCAACAGAGGCTGCAAACCAGGCTGAAGATGAAGCTAACATGGATTTGAATTTTATCGATCTCGGTCATCAGTTTTAGAATTATTTTTAGAATAGAAAAATAGAGATAAAGAGATATGAAAAGGTACCAAGGCCGAGCTAATGACTTCTAATAGTCAATTAGCTCGGACTTTTCGTCAAAAATGCAAAACAGATAATAATCACTGCTTTTCGATTGAAATATATTGTAAAACGATAAATTATGTGATAAGTTCAATTCACAATAAATCTGTGAGGTGTGTTTTTATGGAAAGAGGATCAACGCTGTTTTTAAGGGGAGCGGTTATTCTTATTGGAATCCCGGTGCTTGCTTTGTGCATATTTGTGGTGCCGGGGATAGCTAGTTTCGCTGCAGAACTGTATCCAGATTATAGTTTATTGAAATATCTCATTGCCATTGATTTGTATGCCTCGGCGATACCTTTTTACTTTGCACTATATCAAGCGTTTAAACTGTTAGGCTATATTGACAAGAACAATGCTTTTTCGGAAATGTCTGTACAGGTTTTAAAGAAAATAAAATATTGTGCAATCACCATCAGTGGCTTGTATGTAGTTGGTATGCCACTCTTTTACCTCATGGCGGAGAAAGATGATGCTCCAGGGATTATTGTCATCGGCTTGATTATCATTTTTGCCTCCATGGTGATTGCCGTTTTTGCTGCAGTTCTACAAAAGCTTTTAAAAGAAGCTATTGATATAAAATCAGAAAATGACTTAACTGTCTGAGGTGAAAACAATGGCGATTATAATTAATATCGACGTGATGCTGGCTAAAAGAAAAATGAGTGTTACTGAGCTTTCGGAGAGAGTTGGAATAACAATGGCTAACCTTTCTATATTGAAAAATGGAAAAGCAAAAGCGGTGCGATTATCAACTTTAGAGGCAATTTGTAAGGCTTTGGAATGTCAGCCTGGTGATCTATTAGAATACAAAAGTGACGAGAAAATTGTGGATTAAATGAAAAATCGACCTAAATCATTGGAACCAATAATACAACTACTGCATTTTGGCTATCATCAGGCGATGAGCTGCATATTTCCTGTTGCGATTTTTGGGACATTAGCTCTTTCTAGTGCAATAGAGCTGCCTTTCATCTATCGATATGATGCCATTCTTATTATACTGCTTACAGTGCAGTACCTTATGTACCGTACTGGATTAGAGACACTAGATGAAATTAAAGTCATTTGTGTATTTCACGTTATTGGTTTGTTGCTGGAAATTTATAAGATAAGGATGGGTTCATGGGCTTATCCTGAGCCTGGCATTACGAAATTCCTTGGTGTGCCGCTCTATAGCGGATTTATGTATGCGAGTGTCGCAAGCTTTATGTGTCAGATATGGCGTAGACTGAAGATGGACATGACCGGTTGGCCAGGGCTTATTCCTGCGGGATTATTAGGTGGAGCCATCTATTTAAACTTTTTCACACATCATTTCATTCCTGATTTTCGTTGGTGGCTGACAGCCCTTGTGGTCGTTGTCTTTTGGAGAACACGGATCATATATCGGGTACGGACTGTAACCTATCGTATGCCCTTGACGTTAGCTTTTTTTATAGTGGGATTTTTTATCTGGTTAGCCGAAAATATAGCAACATTTTTTAATGCATGGAAATATCCCGATCAGAACCATACTTGGCAACTAGTTAGCTTCAGTAAGATCAGTTCGTGGTTCCTTCTGGTAATCATTAGTGTCATTATTGTTGCCCAGCTGAAACATGTTAAAGCTAACCGTATAACAAAAGATTCATAATCGAATTTGACGAACTAATCATTCTTTTGTTACAATGTCCCCATTCATTAGGAAAAGGATGAGGACGATGGTTCGTCGTTTGAAACGGTTTAAGAATGTCGCTACTGTATCAAGCTTCTAAGTATAAATGATTTAAATTACTTAGAAGCGAGGAAAAGAAAATGAAAAAACATCAATTTAACCATTGGTCAGAAACGAAGTTTTTAAAGGATATTGTCACCAACCCAATGATTGAGGTAGGGGATTACTCGTACTACTCTGGTTATTACGATAGTCATCATTTTGAAGACGGGTGCGTCAGATATCTTTGGGGAGACGAAACGTCAAGAAAGTTATTTAACCCGATCGAAGATTTTGGTTGGCATTTAGATAAATTGATTATAGGAAATTATGTTTGTATTGCAAGTGGTGTAATTATTTTAATGGGTGGAAATCACAATCATCATCCTGATTGGATTACCGTGTATCCTTTTGTAGATCAGATTGAAAGCTCTTACGAACCCAAAGGGGATACGATCATAGAAAGTGATGCCTGGATAGGGATGAATGCAATGATTATGCCAGGTGTGAAAATAGGTGAGGGTGCTATTGTTGCGGCAGGATCGGTTGTTGTAAAAGATGTTCCGCCATATACAATAGTAGGCGGCAACCCTGCTAAAAAGATCAGAAAACGATTCGCAGATCATGAAATCGAAAAGTTAAAGGAAATGCGTTGGTTCGATTGGAAACGTGAGAAAATTGAACAAGCCACGCCTATCTTTTCAAGTTCATCGATTGATCAGTTATATGAGTTTTATCAGAGGGAAATAAAATCATAACACAATCAGAACAGGCTGCCGGCATTATTTGGCAGCCTGTTCTTTTATCCGAGAAGGTAGTTTAACGATAATTGTTCTTTACCAGATTAATCCTAATTAGTATGATAGTATGAATGGGCTCATCTAATCTCTTGGGAGGAAAGTGTGCTAGATATATGAAATATATTGAATTTGGTCTAGGAAATACATGGCTTATTAGAACCGAAACAGAGTTAGAGGATGGAAGTGAATTTGAAGAAAAGGGAATTGTGAAACCGGTAAGGTTCCGTTCGCTATATATCAGGATTTGGATTGGCAAAACTGTAGTGATCCTAGACTTAAAGCAAGGTTTTAAAAAAAGCAAGAAAAGTTATAACGCGTTTAAGATTATTTTTGGTATAACAAGTCTCTAGAATGGAGGAGCAAGATGCCCCCTTTTTTAATACACAAATATATTCCGCTAAGAGATAAGGCGCAAATTGAACGATTGTTACTTCACAATAATGATCTATTGAAGATTTTTTGTCAGGATGAAGAGACCAATAAAAATAATATTTTGGTTGCCCTCAATAAGGATACACTCTTAGGCTTTCTTTCATTTAATGGGTTCGGAAGAAAACCACAAGCGACCCTATTTGTTAGTAATGAGTATGACGCAGTGGATATCGGCTCAAAGCTAATAGAAGAATATGAAAAAATGCTTATACATAATGAAACAGTAGAGCATACAGTATTTAATGTTCTTTCTGGCGATGTTGAATTAATCACCGTCTTGGAAAGAAATAATTATCGCAAATACTTTACCTCATATATTATGGAACGAATAGGCGACCCCTTTCCTCCAGCGGATATCCTTGTTAGAAATTATGAGGAGAATGATTACTTAGAATGGGACAGAGTTTGCGAATTAGCATTTTATCATATGCGTCAGCGTATAGGCATGTATCCTTCGTTTTTTTATACACCTGTGGAATGGGAACGGGAACAGTTTGCGAAAAATAAAGATAATATGTTTGTAATGACAGTTGATGGCACTATAGTAGCTATAGGAAAAATAGCAGGAAATAAAATAAGTATTGTTGCTATTTCGATAGAACATCAATCACGAGGTTATGGAAGATCTTTTGTGAAATTTCTTGTTAATGAAATCATTAGCAGAGGTGAAGAAAAGGTCATACTTGAAGTAGTGAAAGGGAATTTTGCGAAAGCCTTATATGAAAGCCTTGGATTTAAAGAAACGGAAATTCACCATAACTATATCAAGTATTTTAGACCAGATACGAGACTTATTGCTCCACCTGAGAATTATTAAAAAACTTAATAATATAATGACAAGCGAGGTTTAAAGGGATAATTAAGTGATCTTGACCGACATTTTGGGCATAACAATAAATATGGTACGATAGCCAATCAAAATGATTGGGTTCGTGCCTTTTTAGCTTTGGATATTTTCTCTAATGCCAAGATTATTTGCATCATTGGGCATAAAAAGACTAGATTTGGAGACTTGCTCATTAAGAAATGTTGTTGCTTAGGAGGGATGAAATGACCGGAATTAAAGGATGGCTATATATTTTATTTTTGCTGTTTTCTTTAATATTTGTGGGAATCACACATCAGGGGACTATGGTTGGGGATTACCTCTTTAGAACCATTGGAATCCCACCTTGGAGCGAAGCTGCTACAAACCATGGTTTACATTACTCAGTAATATTCGGGATTGTTATGTTAATTGTCAGTGGGAATTTAACTATAATGTACTTTAAGCAGCATTATAAAAAATATGTAGGCAGAAGCGTTATTCTTTTTTGCATTATTTTTATTTATTTGTATCCAATTCTCACTGAGCAATTGTATTATCTTGTGAATGTGAACAAAGAAGGAGTTAAAGTAGTTGATTTTCTGGAAAAAGATTCGGACTGTATGTACGGTACTCAAGAGGATATAGTGAAGATTCAATGTACAATCAGGCTTATCAATTATGGCGGACAAAATGAAACCATAAAGATTCGTCCAATCTTTCGTGAGTATGGTAATTCTCAAGGGATCTGGTCATTTATAGAGGTTCAGCCTCAGGAGATTACCTTGCTACCAAGGTCTAACATTAAGTATAACATTCAATTTGAAAGTAAGCCTGATGCTAAGATTGTTGAATTTGGTGCAAGTGGTAATACCAATTACTTTGGTGTGGAGTTCGTCAAGGATGGTCAAAAAAAGGAAGTATTTAGGAGATGAACGGATAAAACATATACAACGACAAGATGGAGGAAACTATGGATAAGGTATTACATGAAATAGCCAATTTGATTAGTGCTGAGGATAAAAGAGTGACCATTGGGATTTCGGGTCATGGTGCATCTGGAAAGACAACCTTTGCCGATAATCTTTTAAAGCTTCTGGGACATGAGGATGTGAATTATATTAATACTGACCCTTATATAATCGGTTCACATCTTAGAAAGTACACTATTATCGACTATGAATATAAGAATGAACATCATCATGATAAAATGACAGCTTGTCATCCTGCTGCCCATAATATATTAGCTTTAGAGAGAGACATTCGAATGATGAGAGAGGGTTTAGATTTTTATACAATAGAAACGAATTATTTAAAGAGTACTTTGATATCTTCACATAACAGAGTGAACATTGTAGAAGGCATGAGCGTTGCTTTTACAGACCCGAATTTGTTTGATCTGAAAGTTTACTTATATACGGATGGAGAGACTGAATTGATGCGAAGGAGTCTTCGTGATGTCTCTGAAAGAGGAACAGATATTAATTATTTAAGAAAATCTCATGATGAACGTAGAATTCAGTATGATTTATTTATGCATCCTTTCCATCGAAACTTTGATATCGTTTTAAAAAATTCCAATGAAGATTATATTCTTGAAGGAGGGAATTATGAATCTTGCAAATAGAATAACTATCGCCAGAATATTATCTTTATTGTACTTTTTACAAAATATCCTGATTGGCCAGAGGGGATTTATTATGCTGCCATTGTTTTTTTACTCGCATCAGCCACTGACAAACTAGATGGGTATATTGCTAGGAAGTATAACCAGGTTACATTAAAATGGTGTCTCAAGTTGTTGCAATAACAGTTGTTATGTTTGACAACCATCCATTTACTTTCATAGCATATGTTCCTGTCGATCAAATCTTAATCTATATCGCATTAATCATAACTGTCTATTCTGGCTTTAACTGCATAAGAAATAACTACCATTCTTTAAAATTAGAATAATTTATTTCCATTGTCAAAAGGAAACAAAGGCTCAATATAAAGGCTGTTGACTGATCGGTAGCCAGCTTTTTTGGGCTAATGGTCAGTTTAGCTATAATTGTTTATTACCCTCAATATCTTTTCTGAGTTGCTATAATTGTTAAATGTGATACTTCGCAATAGCGGGTAACGGTAGTTTACTTCTGAAGGGCTGCCAGATGGTAGCCCTTCACTTCATTCAAGAACGTTAAAAAAGGGGATTCACAATGAACAACGGCTTTCGAATTGATAGTGAGATAAATCGGAGTCTTACGCTGAAGCTAACCAAACAATTAGCACTTAACGTTGTGCAGGAATATGAGGTGGACTGGAGTTCCATCCATTTTATCCAAGTATCTGAGCATGTTACTTTCCGAATAGAGAGCAGCGAGGGAGAAAAATTCTTGCTCCGCATTCACCCGATGAGCAAGTCACGTGAGGAAATCGAATCCGAATTGAAGTGGTTGGCGTTTCTTAGAAATAAGAGTTTTGTCGTACCTGAAGCCATACTGAACCGAGTAGGGGCTTCTGTCACTGATTCTTCTTCAGGTGGCGGGCAAAAATATTATGTTTCTTTGCTGAGATGGATCGAGGGTGAGCGATTGGATAAAAGGGCGCTTACGGCTGAGAGCGTCCAGAAAATGGGGGCACTGCTAGCGAAACTTCACGAGGCCAGCGACGATTTTTGTCCATCCAAAGACTTTACACGCCCTATTTGGGGCGGAGAGAGCTTTCAACGGGATTGGGAGCATTTGCAGGTACATTACCAGCATTTCATTTCAGATGAAGCTTTTGGGTTGTACACCATGGCCGCAGCTAAAGTGGCAGATCATCTCAAAAGGTTGGAACCGACTGGAAGTAATTATGGGATGATTCATGCTGACTTACACAATAGAAATGTCGTTTTTCACGAAGATGAACCGTTTGCTATCGATTTCGGTAGATGTGGTTTCGGTTATCATCTCTATGACATGGCTCAGTCGATCATGGGGTTACTTCCTCTTCAGAGAGAGGCTTTCATAGAGGGGTATCAACAGGTCAGAACAATGGACGAGAATTCGATTCCGATATTAGAGAGTTTCTTCATCATGTCGATCATCGAGGCATACAGCTTCCATGCCGATATTGCGCTTGAGATCGAAGGTCTAATCGAAGAGCAGCCCTATGCACAGGCGATATTGAAAGCCTATCTGGATGGGGAGCCGTTTATGTTTCAACCAAATATAATCTAATTACATAAGGGTGATTCATATTATTAATATCACAAGACTTACCACAATCGAAGAAGCTGAATTACTAGATCAAAAATTTGCTGAACAATTTAAATGGTATCAACGTGGAGATTATTATCTTAATTGCCTTGAAGAGAACCAAACTAATAAACGAGTAACATTAATAGTATATTATAATGATTCCGTAGCAGGGTGCTGTCATTTACTTTTTGAATCAAAGTATCCTTTTTTTAGAGATGATAATATACCAGAAATTAACGACTTGAATATCTTCCCAGAGTATAGAAGAAAGCAGATTGCGAGTAAATTATTGGATGAATTAGAACTGATTGCGGCTAAGACTTCTAGATTTATAGGGCTAGGGGTAGGGCTCTACAAAGATTATGGTAATGCACAAAGAATGTATACTTCTCGTGGATATGTCTTGGACGGTAGAGGGATGACTTATAATAATGTTCCAGTCATACCCGGGAAGTCAGTAATCGTTGATGACGATTTATTACTTTATTTAGTCAAAGACTTACAAAATAATTTGTAAGTCTTGAAGTGCACTCCATAGAATAAATATTTGAGAACTTCTAAGTAAATCCGATGAAATTCTACGGAGTGATGATTGTCTTTTTGGGCGATTAGAGTTATTATAGATTTTCAAAGTCGTTAATGGAGGTGCTGAATGAAATATTCCCAAGCGACAGACTATGCGCTTCATGCAATGCTTTATCTGGTGACGGCGGCGTCCGATAAGCCCGTAGGTGTTCAATTACTTGCTGAGAAGCTGGGGGTTTCGCAAACCTATCTGTCGAAAATGATGACCAAGCTAGTGAAGGCTGGATTGATTCAATCTGCACCTGGCGCAAACGGTGGGTATCGTCTTAGACGGAAGTCGGAAGATATCTCCTTTCTGGATATTATCCATGCGATCGAAGGGACTGCTTCTTTGTTCGAATGTAGCCTGGATCACGGTAGCGAGTGTCTGATTCAACAGGTTGTGATTGACGCTGAGAGACAGATGGAGCAGTACTTGAAGAACAAGAAAATTGCAGATTTGGCGAAAACAATGAAGACGGAGTGAAGATCCGTTCTTTTTTTGGAACTATTAAAGATAATATAAATCCGTAATGACTTTAATATAAAGGAGAATGAGGTATGACGGAATTCTGGGAATCAAGCTTTATTGAAAAACAAATGATGTGGGGATTTGAGCCTACAGACTCCGCTATCGTGACTAAGGACTTTTTCCTTGAAAAGAATGTTAAGGACATATTAGTACCAGGTATTGGGTATGGCAGAAATGCAAAGGTTTTTATTGAGAGTGGAATAAATGTAACAGGGATTGATATTTCCCAAACAGCGATTGATTTGGCGAGGCAAAACGGACTTGATATAAGCATTTTTCATGGTTCAGTATCTGACATGCCTTTTGATAATAAACGCTATGACGGTATATTTTGCCATGCCCTTATTCATCTATTGAATCATCAGGAGAGAGAAAAGTTTATTCAAGATTGCTACAATCAGTTAAAACCAAATGGATATATGATTTTTACAACGGTTTCAAAAAAAGCCCCAATGTTTGGAAAGGGCGAACCATTAGACAAAGATTATTTTGAGACGAAGGATGGTGTGAAAATGTTCTTTTATGATTCTGACACCATCACACAAGATTTCGAACCATATGGACTGGTTGAGTTTTCAGAAATAGATGAGCCTAATAAGAACATGATGAATAAACCTTCAATCAATTTTATAATGGTAAAATGTAAGAAAGAACTATAGAAAAATTTCGACATATCGAAGATAATATATTTCAAAAGAGGCAGGTGTTATGTTGATGAGCAATATTATTGATTATTACTCTAGCTTTGACGAGTGGGGCAGGCTGGACAGAGAACCCTTAGAGTTCATTATTAATCTCCATTATATCAAGAAATATATGCCCTCAGCTGGGAAGGTGCTGGATAATGGTGCAGGACCGGGTAAATACACGATGGAACTGGCTAAGCTCGGATATACAGTAACCCTTTCAGATATAACACCTAAATTAGTTGAAGTAGCAATTGAAAAGGCAGCTGCACTAGAATTAACTGAGCAATTTGACGGGTTTCATAACTTGAATGCTATAGATTTAGAAGGAATACCTAATGAGAATTATGATGTTTCATTGATGCTTGGTCCTTTGTATCATTTGCAGAAGGAAGAGGAACGAATTTTCGCAGTAAAAGAGTTGCATCGCGTGACCAAGCAGGATGGCATAGTATTTGTGGCTTTTCAAAGTCGAATGAGAATGACCATTAATTCCTTACAATCCCCGCAGCAGTGGAAGCCGAACGATAATATGAACACCATCCATGAGTTCTATGAGAGTGGAATCTTTAATCATAGTGACAAGGGCCGATTTACAGGTGCTTATTATTTTAACATTGATGAGATTCAGCCTTTCATGGAGAGGAATGGATTTGAGTCGATAGATTTAATTGGTTCATCAAGCATTGCAGCTATGTTATCTGCAGAGCAGCAGCAGTATTGGGCTCACCAAGAGGGGAATGAAGGCTTGATTAACTTCCTTATCTCCAAAGCTAATGATCCCTTTATCTTGGGGATTTCATCACATTTGTTATACATCGGTAAAAGAAAATAACAAAGAGCGTCAGTTACTTAACTGGCGCTCTGAACTTTATTAATGAGGAACTACCTCTACAGATGCAGTGTGTAGCGGTTCGCTTTACTCAATTCACGGATCATTTCGATTTCCTCCGAAGCTAGTGAGGCTGACTTAGCAGCCGTTACATTATCCTTCAATTGCTCCATGTTACTCGCACCTGGGATAATAACTGCTACTGACGGATGACCAAGCGGATAGTGAAGTGCCGTTTGTGATAGGGGACGAGAGTGACTCGTTTCCTGCACAAGCTGATCATGCAATTTCAGAAGTTCCTCACTACTGTAATTCAAGTACTTCTTCTCTGCCTTGCTGCGGCCATTCTCCGAAAGGATGCCACCCGCCAAAGGACCCCGGGCAATTAGACTGATCCCATGCTCGGCCAGCAGAGGGAGAATTTCTTCCTCAGGGCGTCGATCTAGAATGCTGTATTGGCTCATTACACTGATTATGTTTGATTTTTTTACATACTCTCTAATGACATTAGGTCGAATAGAGGAGATCCCATAATATCGGATTAGACCCTCTTGCTTAAGTTCTTCAAAGGCTTCAATAGTCTCATCCATCGGATCATCAATCGTTCCGCCATGCAGCTGATACAGATCGATATAATCCGTTTGGAGACGTCTAAGACTGTCTTTGACTGCGGATTTAATATAGGATTTCGATGGATCCCAGCTCCAGCCTTCTTGATCTGGAATTCTGCGGTTACCCACTTTTGTGCTCAATATCACCTCACCGCGGCGGTGGCGAATCGCCTTAGCAATGATCTCTTCATTACGGCCCTCATCATACAGATCAGCTGTATCTAAAAAGTTAATGCCTTGATCGAGCGCTTCATGGACGATGGAAATGGCCTTTGCTTCATCCGTACCTAAGGACATGCACCCGAGTCCTACTTCGCTTACATACAAATCGGACTGGCCCAAGCGATTTTTATTCATAGGTTGTTCCTTTCTAATTCCGTTGTTTGTTATATTATAACGTCTTAAAGCATTGAATTCGAATATTAATGGTTGATTTCCTTTGACTTTATAACCTATAAGCATTATCGTCATAGCATATGTTATTTACTAGATGATGATGGATAGGGAGAGACTTGAACATATGGAACAAGCAATGTTTGCAGGTGGTTGTTTTTGGTGCATGGTTACTCCGTTTGAGGAGTTACCAGGTATCCAAGGGATTGTATCGGGATATGCTGGAGGATTAACCGAGAACCCAACTTACGAAGAAGTCAAAACAGGAACAACAGGACATTACGAGGTGGTACAAATTACGTTTGATCCAGCGCTTTTTTCATACGAGAAGCTGCTTGAATTATATTGGCCTCAGATTGATCCCACGGATGATGGTGGACAATTTCAGGATAGAGGAACACAATACCGGACAGCCATCTTTTACTATAACGAAGAACAACGTTTAGCAGCCCTTGCCTCGAAGGAGCAGGTGGCTGAGAGTGGCAGATTCTCAGGACCCGTCGTGACGGAAATCCTTCCAGCGCCAACCTTTTATCGAGCGGAAGAATATCATCAGGACTATCATCATAAGAATCCCAAGCATTATAAAGAGGATCGAGAGCAATCCGGACGGGACACCTTTATCGCTAAACACTGGTAATCGCTGAAACGGAATTTCTAAAGTGATATGAGCATCCTAAGTCGTTCGTGGCTTACGGATGCTCTTTTTGCATCAATATACAAATTTTATTTATTTTAAATTCTACATACTTTCTACACATTTATAGACTAAACTACTCTAAATCAAGCGAGAAAATCAAAATGGAGGGTTTAGAATGAAAAAAATCATACCCATAGTTGCTGTTACATTGCTTCTAAGTGCAGTGTTAGCTGGCTGTCAATCGAGCAATAATGCCCCATCTGGATCAGAGAAGCAAGCTTCTATATCGTCAGTGGATCAACCTTGGATCGCAACAAAAAACACAACTCGTATAAACACTTCTGACCCTACTGAGGCAGCAGTTATCGTTTCACAAACCCTATGGTCCGCACAGACGAAGAACAACAGGCCTTCAAGTGTAGTATTAACGGATGTGAGCAATTGGCAGATTGCCGCGGTTAGTGCGGATTTGATCCATCATCCGAATAATGGCCCCATTCTTTTTACAACGAAAGAGGGTGTCCCTGAGGCAACGTTAGCAGAACTTAAGCGATTGAATCCTTTAGGCGCAGAAGGTAATAATGGTGTACAAGTAGTGCTCGTCGGACCCATGGCTTCCAATGTCGAAGAACAATTAAAGACACTGGATCTGAAAGTAGACCGAATTGAAGGGGATGAGCCGGCAGCTGTAGCACAAGCCATTGATACTTATTATGCAAAAGCTTCCGGTGAACTTCCAAAGGCAGTCATTGTAGGTTCTATGGATAGTCCTGAGTATACACTGCCTGCAGTGAATTGGATCGCCCATATGCCGGAGCCGCTTCTCTATGTAACAAAAGATAAAATTCCAGACCCTACGGTTGATGCTCTGAAAGAACGTGGAGGTTCGGCTACGATTTATATCTTAGGGCCTGAAGATGCTGTATCAATAGCTGTAGAAAAGCAATTACAAGAATACGGAACAGTAACTCGTATAGCTGGAAAAGACGCTTATGAGAATGCCATTGCTTTTGCTGCTTTTAAGGATGCTAGCAACGGATTCGGCTGGGGTATAACAACACCTGGACATAACTTGTCTTTGTTGACTACCGATTCAACGATGCTGGCGATCGCCGCTGCACCTTTTTCGCATTTAGGGAAACACGCACCGCTTATCTTTACGGAAAAAGACGGGTTGCCAGATTCCGAGATGGAATACATGATGACCCTTCAACCTAAATTTCAAGATTCACCAGCAGAAGGCCCCTATAATCATGCTTGGTTAACCGGGGACATCAACACAATAAAAGAAAGTGCCCAAAGCGAAATCGATGATATGCTGGAAATCTCACCGGCTGCAGGAGGCAATCCACATTCCGGTCACTAAGGGTACGACAGGCTGGCATCATTAACAATGATGTCGGCTTGTTCTGTGTTTATTTTGTATAATAAGAAGAACTAGGCCACGAAGAGGGTGAACAATTTGAATAAGCTTCAGGTACTGATCGTTGACGATGAATGGAACATGCGGAATTTAATTCGGATTTATTTAACAAAAGAAGGCATAACGACTAGAGAAGCGTCAACGGGGCATGAGGCACTCACTTTGCTGAAACAACAGAACTTTGATCTAATCCTGCTGGATGTGATGATGCCAGATATGGATGGCTGGCAGGTTTGTAAAGCCGTTAGAGAGGTAAGCTCTGTCCCCGTTCTAATGCTGACAGCTCGCTCGGAAACTAAGGATAAGGTACGTGGTCTCGGTATAGGGGCGGATGACTATCTCACCAAACCGTTCGAGCCGGAGGAATTAGTGGCAAGAATTTATTCTTTGGTACGGCGTTCAATACTTACATCGACCCAACCACCTGTCAAAAAGGTTCTGACCTACCCAGACCTAGCGATTTACCCAGACGCTCGTGAGGTACATATTCTAGATACAGCAGTTGAGTTTACACTCAAGGAATTAGATCTGCTAACGGCCTTGGCGCAAAATGCGCACCGTGTCTTTACGAGAGAAGAACTAGTGGAGCGTTTATGGGGCAATGATTATGAGGGTGAGAACCGTGTCATCGACACGCATATTAAGAATATTCGCGAGAAATTACATAAGGCGGGCCTGTCTTATAATCCTGTTCAAACGGTATGGGGGTTAGGCTATAAATTCGAGATCCCAGGTAATCATCTATGAAGAATAATATTATCGGATTGAAGCTCGGGTCAGTCATTATGTCTGTTTTTTTAGTTGTTTTGCTTATTCTTGGGATAACGATAGACCGAATGTTTACCAGTTTTTATTACAACGAGATGCAAAAAGAAACCGAGGAGCTAACCTCGCATTTTATCGGAATGGCTGAATCACCGGATAGTTCAAACGAGCAGATGATGAGTACTTTTGCAGAGTTTTCGGACGTGAGTATATTTAATATTTCAAAAGACGGTAGTGTCATTCTCCATTCGGGTGTTCATGACAGCGCAGATCGTTCATTCATAAATGCTTCGGATATTAGTCGGATATTTGCCGGAAAAAGTGTGAATTTTGAGTATACAGATCCTACTGGACACAGATATTTCATCACTGGAAAACCAATTTCAAAGGGTCAAACCATCCAGTCTGCACTATATGTAATGTCCTCTACAGAGAACATGAAGCAATCCTTGGCTTCTATCCGTAACCTACTGTTGCTCGCAGGAATTGGGGCCTTTATATTGGCACTAGGGATCACGGGAATAATTAGTTTGTTGTTATCCAGGCCGCTGATCAAGATGCAGAAGGCGACAAGAAAAATCGCTGCCGGTGAATTGGAAACTAGACTTTCCATACGAAGTAACGATGAAATCGGATTTTTGGCAGGAGCTATTAATGACCTTGCTGTAGATCTGCAAAGATACAGGGATACACGTCAGGAATTTCTAGCCAACATTTCTCATGAGCTGCGAACACCCATCACCTATTTAAAGGGTTACACCAAGGTCGTAAAGGATAGACTTTATGAGACTGAAGGGGAACGAGATCTGTATTTGGATATTATCCACGAGGAAGCGCATCGGCTTGAGCATCTGGTAGAAGATTTATTTGAACTGGCAAAGATGGAAGAAGGTAAAATCACACTTACGCTAGACTGGATAGATCTTAAGCACATGACAGAACAAGCTGTACGTAGGGTGGAATTGAAAGCTAAAGAAAAGGGACTTCCGCTGAAGATTACGTATCATGGAGATTCGTATAGGGTTCGTGGAGATGAAAAGCGTATGGAACAGATTATGATGAATCTTCTGGAGAATGCGATCCGTTATACGGATGAAGGTGAGATTACTGTCCACGTAGATGAGGAAGTCGACGGGGATTCCGTTTTATTTATTGTGGAAGATACCGGAATAGGTATTCCTGAGGAAGAACTACCCTATGTCTTTGAACGATTCTACAGAGTTGAGAAATCACGATCCAGGCAATATGGGGGTACAGGTCTTGGGCTATCCATTGTTAAAAAGCTTGTAGAATTACACGGTGGGAATATTCGAATTGCAAGTCAGCCTGGAATTGGAACCCGTTGCGAGGTACAGCTGCCTAGATTACCGAAAACCGAAAAGTAAGAGCTAAAAGAGACTTAACGTGTATACGCGAAGTCTCTTTTTACTTGATATCAACTAACGCTATTTTGCTGGCTCAAGCTCTTCAAGTGCCCACTCGCAAAATTGTATAGAGCTCTCCATATCGAGCACTCGTTTCCGAATGAGTAAATAGCGTCCAAAAGTCGTTGCTTTTAATTCACGAGTCTCACCTCGTTCATCACGTAAGACTTCGTTAGCTTTCAGCAAGACCTTGTATCGTTCTAGCTCACTTTTACAAAATTCCGCTCGTTTTTGTAGAAGATCCTTTGCTTCCTCGGGTTTGGAGAGCCATAGACTATACAGCTTAAAATGTAGCTCGTCCCGTAGAACTGGAGGCTCTGCTGGAGTCTCCACCCATCTCCGCAATTGCTCAAGTCCTGCTTCCGTAATGGAATATTCCTTTTTATTCGGCTTATCCGACTGCTCAATGAGCTGATATGAAATGTAACCTTGCTGCTCCATGCTCATTAGAAGAGGGTAGATTTGACTATGTCCTGCTCGCCATAACGGTTTGATATTCTGTGTTAATTCATATCCAGACAACGAGTTAGCACTAAGTAAAGCAAGAAGTCCATAAGACAGTGTATTCATTACTCTGAAGCCCTCCAGTTATTATAAATCCGTTTTCATTGTGATTTTTGGGGATATGTCATCATTGACATATTATCCATACGATTATAACATTATTTAAGTTAAATTATATATGTAAAAGTAGACATATAAAAAGATAAGGAGGGGTAGCGTGGACGTTAAACAAGAAAGTAAAATTCATTTTTGGCCTATAATGATTGCCATATTCTTCGGTAACTTCGTCTCTGTCTTAAGTACAACGACCATCAACATAGCTGTTCCTCTTTTAATGAATCATTTCCATTCGAACCTGAACACTATGCAGTGGATGGTTACAGGTTTTATGCTAGCAACGGGAGTAACTGCACCACTTGCCGGATATCTTGGTGGTAGATTCAGCTATAAGCGACTGTATCTATTCGCTCTGATGGGATTCACCATGTTCTCTTTACTCTGTGCAATAGCTTGGAATCCAACCTCTCTGATTGTATTCAGAATGCTTCAAGGTTCTTGCAGCGGGCTGATTATGGCTTGTACGATGACGATTATATTCCAAGTGATTCCAGCTGAACGCAGACCTTTCGCCGTAAGCCTGTGGTCACTGTCCGCTATGGTTGCCCCAGCCATTGGTCCGACGTTTAGCGGATGGTTACTTCAGTATGCCAGCTGGCACTGGTTATTTTTAATTAACATTCCCATTGGGATCATTGCTATTATTCTTACCGTAACGTTAATTCCATACTATCGAATGAATGTTCCGAAATCATTTGATATTCCTGGATTCCTAACTGTTGTACTTGGCAGCTTATCTTTATTAACCGCATTTAGCCAAGGCAATAGCTGGGGGTGGGGCTCATGGAAGACCCTATCCTTAATACTTGTGGGGATCGTACTTTTAGTATTCTTCGTCTTGCACGAGCTGAGGGCGGAAGTACCTCTGCTGAATCTGCGTGTTTTCCGTAACCGCCGCTTTACTGCCATGCTTAGTATCTATAGTTTGGTGACGATAGCAATGTATGCTGGAACCTACTTAACTCCATTGTTCTTACAAACGGTAGAAGGAGCAACAACGCTTAAAACGGGGCTTATCTTATTGCCATCTTCGATTCTTCTAGCTTTACTTAGTCCAATCGTGGGTAAGATGTATCCAAAGTTTGGACCCGTGAAGTTAATTTCTGCTGGTATTTTATTTATTTTCATTGGGTTATTCATGATGAGTCGGCTGCATACAAATGTTTCTTACAGCTTCATTATGTGGGCAATGGTTGTTCGGAATTTAGGAATTGGATTAGCTAACGTTCCGAGTAGCACAGCATCTATGGAGGAAATTCCAGTCGAATGGTCAGGTCATGCCACATCGATCAACAACTGGGTTCGGAATGTGTTAAGCTCGCTGGGGATTGCGGTGTTCACTTCTATTTTGTCCACAAGATCCATACTGCACTCTAAAGAATTGATCAGTTCAGGTGCAGGTAATGCAGATTCGATTAGATTATTATCGTTCACTATGGGTGTGAATGATGTATTCGTAGTCGGCTCTATCATCGTGTTGTTTGGATTACCACTTATGTTCTTATTGCGCAAGAAGCGTAGTGTGATTCCTGTTCAAAGTGCGGGATAACCTTCGCATCACATTAGAAAAGCAGACCAAGGGCTTAGCCTTGATCTGCTTTTTTTATATGTTAAGTTAGTGCATCATGTCGCCCATACCACCCATGCTGCCCACAATTTCCGGATTGATCATCCCGAATATCATCGCGATATGCGCTACAACCAAGAATCCGCTGATGAGTATAAAATGAAGCTTCATTTTCTGTTCAGCTGTTCGTTTACGAGCGATCAGGCCAAGATCTAACAAAGCCAGCGGTAATAAGAAGAGCACTCCACTCAAATAGAAGCCTACGGCTACCACGTCAACCCATGTATGCCACTCACCATTCATTGTTAAAGGGATGAATGCGGTAGGAAACAAGTAGAGAAATACCCCTGTGAAGTACAATCCGGCTAGAATGCTACAGATTTTGTTGAAGGTCCTTAACGAGCCTTTTAGGTTCTTAGTGAACAAAATAATAAACTCTGTAACGGTGATCGTCTCAGCAAAAATCACGGGGATCGCCATGAATAAAATCAAGTTCCAAGGCTGATTATCCGCTAGCAAAGACATATAATGGGTCATGTTCATAAAATACTCCTCCAATATATAAAAATAACTTTCGTACTGATCGTATTCGAGAAGTATGTGGAAAGTATGTAGAAACGAATGTATTATAAATACATCCATTAATAACAATTGAGGGGAGCAAGACAGCAGTGGGAAGAGGACTACAAAGTATTTTATTTGATTTGGATGGTACATTAACGGACCCAAAAGAAGGCATAACAAAAAGCGTAGAATACGCATTGAACAAATTTGATATTCAGATCGAGCATTTGGATGAGCTTCTTCCTTACATAGGCCCACCTCTTTATGATTCATTTATTGAGCTGCATCAGTTCTCAGAGGAACAAGCGCAACAAGCAGTTGTATTCTACCGTGAGCGTTACAGCACCGTTGGAATGCTGGAGAATATGGTGATTGATGGTATACCGCAATTGCTGGAAGACCTCAAGAATAAAGGATTTTCATTGTATGTAGCTACCTCCAAGCCTACTGTTTTTGCTGAACAAATTCTTGAGCATTATAAACTAGATCATTATTTTGAGCATATCGGTGGTAGTAATCTGGATGGCACCCGTTCTAAAAAGAAAGACGTGATACAGTACGTACTCGATCAGAATGCTATTCTTCCGGAGGAAGCTGTGATGATTGGGGACCGCGAACATGATATTATCGGAGCTATAGGTTGTGGAGTAGAATCTATCGGTGTGACGTTTGGTTACGGACCTAAAGAAGAATTGGAGAATGCTGGGGCAGATCATATCGCTTATCGAGTAGAAGAAATTGCGGATATCATCCAACATATATCATTAAGAGAGCGGTGTGCGAAATGATCCAACCTCGTAATTCAATCTTGGAGGGCAATACAGTCAAGCTGGTTCCAATGGATGAAAGCCATGTAGAAGGGCTAGCGAGAGTATTAAGAAATCCAAACATCTGGGAATTTACTTGGCGAAAAATAACGTCGGACGAGCAGGTGCAGGATTTAATCACAACCGCATTCGCAAATCAAAACAATGAATCGCAAATTCCCTTCGTCATCATTGAAAAAGCTACTGGACAAATCGTCGGTACCACTCGAATCATGCATCCGGATTTGGTTCATCTCCATGCTGAAATCGGATGTACGTGGATCTCACCTGAATATTGGAGAACGAGTGTGAACACCGAGGCTAAGTCATTACTGCTTCACTATTGTTTTGAAGAGCTAAAGCTGATTCGTGTAGAGTTTACAGTGGTGAAGACTAACTTGAGGTCACAAAGAGCGGTAGAACGATTAGGGGCTGTAAAAGAAGGGATTCTACGCCAGCATAGAATCAGATCTGATGGTTCGATTCATGATAATGTTGTCTTTAGTATTTTGGATAAAGAATGGCCATCGGTAAAAGAAAATCTGCACTATTTATTAAATGAGAAGTACTCATAATTGTATAAAAGAAGTCAAGAGTCCCTCTCTTATGGAGAAGGGCTCTTGCTCTATAGATCAGCAACTTGGCTGCTTATGGTTATTGTTTAGGACTTACAAGAATTTTCACTTGATTTTTTTCCTTCAAAAGCGCCTCGAACCCGTGTTCAATCACTTCGTTCAATTTAATTCTCTTAGTCACCAGTTTGTCCGCAGGGAAGTAACCTTGTTCCATGAGACTAATTACTGCCGGGAATACATCACGGTAACCGATGATGCCCGTCAAGTTGCGTTCCATCAACACGATGTTGTTTGGAGTAATCGTAGCATCTTTTTCAAAAATACTAACGATCATGATTTGACCACTCAATTTAGTGGAATTAATGGCTTGTGTTAGAACGGGAGGGACACCTGTGACTTCAAAAGCAACATCCACGCCGCCATCGGTACGTTTTTGAATTTCTTCGACCACATCATATTGCTTAGGATCGATTACAATACCACCAAGTTCTTCAGCTTTGCTCTTACGTTCTTCGGAAAGTTCTACTACGTAAATTTCAGCTGCGCCAGATGCTTTCAATGCTTCAATCACAAGCAAACCGATAGGGCCAGCGCCGAATACTACAGCTTTATCTCCGACCTTCAATTGACTGGAACGAACGGCATGCAGAGCAACTGCAGAAGGTTCTACTAGAGCGCCTTGCTCATAGGACAAGCTGTCAGGAATTTTATGGACCATATGTTGGTCTGCTGCAACGTATTCTGAGAATCCACCGCCGCCTCCAGCCAAACCTAGGAAGCCCATTTTTTCACAAAGATTGTATTTGCCTTGTCGACAAGCTACACATTCACCACATGCAAAAACGGGTTCAACGACAACTCGATCACCAACATTAAACTTGCTAACGCCTTGACCTACTTCAACGATTTGTCCAGAGAATTCATGTCCCATTACGACTGGCGCTTTTTCACCAGTAAGGGGATGATCTGTACCTTGGGGAATGAAAATAGGACCGGCTACATATTCGTGAAGATCGCTGCCACAAATCCCGCACCATTCTATTTTGATTTTCACTTTTCCTTCAAGTGCTGCTGGTTCTTCGATCGTTTCTAACCGTAGATCTTTGACGTTATGCCATCTTAATGCTTGCATATCATTCATCTCCTAGATTAATTAATTGATAATAAATAGTGTTTTTCTCCTGTAAAAGAGGAAACGTTTCCGAAAACAAATATGTCACATAATTTTCATATTGTCAAATTTAAATACTAAAATATTAATATTGAAAATTAGTGAAAAATTTCACCTTAACTTAGTAATATCAGGCATATATAGACTGTGTTGTACTTGCTGTAAATGCTTTTATAAGCACATGTATGTTATAATAAATACATTGGAAAAACGGCTTGAATGAGACGGATAGATATAATAATAGCTGTGATTACGGAAACGATTCCGAAAATGAGGAGACTATCAACTTGGCTAATAAAAACAAAGTAACCATAGAAGATGTAGCGAAACGAGCGGGAGTAGGTATTGCTACTGTTTCAAGAGCAATTAATAATTCGGAGGGAATTAGTTCCAAGACTAAGGCATTAGTACTGCAAGTGATTGAGGAGATGGGTTTTACACCTAATACCTCTGCACAAAGTCTGAAGATTCGCCAAACGAAGCAAATTGCTCTGGCCGTTCCCGACATTCGAAATGCCATTATTCCAGATATCGCCTGGTCCGTGGAGCAAGCAGCTAAACAGGACGGCTATCGAGTCATTCAGATTAATACTTCCGGAAATCCGCGGACAGAGCTCGAAACGATTCGTGAGATCAAGAAATTACATGTTGATGGACTCATTATCATGCCTCTTGCGTATCCGAAGACTATGGTAGAGCTAATCAATAAATCGAGTGTTCCTGTCTCCATCATTAACTACGGGAAACGCATTACAGAGAATGTGAAAGCGGATATCGTAAGCCTGTCACGTTTTGAGGGCCAGCTAATCATGGAACATCTAAACAGTATTGGTCGAACTAGAATTGCTTACGCAGGAGCTCAGAAGGAACTCATTGAGGATCGTTATCTTGCCTATCAGCAGGCATTAAGTCAAGTGGATATTTCTTTAGTTTATTTTGGAGAGGATTTCTCCCTGCAAACGGGAGTACAAGCCGCAGATTATTTCTATAGCCTGACTCATATGCCAGATGCAATATATGCTGTGAATGACATGGTCGCTATAGGGATCGTAAACCGGTTTAAAGAGTTAGGCGTTCGTGTTCCTGAGGATGTGGCAGTGGTAGGGGTGGATAATAACGCATGGACAACCATTACAAGTCCGCAGATTAGTTCGGTCTCTATCATGGGAAATGAAGTAGCCCGATTAGCTACTCAGCTTCTTTTGCAACGCATTCAGGATAATATTACGGGCGACTACCAAAGGGTGCAGCTTGATCCGCGTTTAATTGTGCGAGAGTCTAGTGTTTCAATAAAACGTAGTACAACAGGTTGAAAATCCTCTAAATCCTGTTAGACTTAATACTAAGTAAGTTGATGGGGTAATAAGAAATGAGGAGTATATTATGGCTAATATATATAAAAGCGTAACAGATTTGATTGGTAATACACCGTTATTGGAAATTTCGAAATATAGTAAATCTCAGAACGTTGAAGCAAAGATCCTTGCCAAGCTAGAGTCTTTTAATCCTGGAGGTAGCGTCAAGGATCGTATAGGCTATGCGATGATCAAAGATGCTGAGGATAAAGGCTTAATTCATAAAGATTCTGTAATTATTGAGCCAACAAGTGGCAACACCGGCATTGGCCTTGCAATGGCTGCGACCAGCCTTGGGTACCCGTTGATTATTGTTCTTCCGGATACATTCAGTATTGAACGCCGTAAGGTGATGGCTGCACTTGGTGCTAAGCTTGTATTAACACCTGGAGCTGAAGGGATGAGCGGTGCATTGAAAAAGGCGGAGGAATTGGCAGCGGAAATTCCACATGCATTCATTCCACAACAGTTCAGTAACCCTGCTAACCTTGAAATTCACAGAACGACAACTGCAGAGGAAATTTGGCGGGATACTGATGGAAATGTAGATATTTTTATTGCGGGCGTTGGTTCTGGAGGTACCATATCAGGGGTTGGGGAAGCTTTGAAGGCTAAGAACCCTTCGGTACATATCGTCGCTATCGAACCGTTTGATTCACCAGTATTATCTGGTGGCCGGCCTAGTGCGCATGGAATTCAGGGGATTGGGGCTAACTTCATTCCAGAGATTTACAATCAAGAGGTTGTTGATGAGATTTTTCAGGTGAAGAATAAAGACGCATTTAATGTAGCGCGTGAAATTGCCAAGACCGAGGGATTACTTGTAGGGATCTCGTCTGGCGCCGCGGTATATACAGCTACAGAAATTGCTAAACGTCCAGAAAATAAAGGGAAGACGATTGTAGTGATTTTGCCGGATACTGGGGAACGTTATTTAACAACTACTCTGTTTGATTTTAATGAATAGCTTGAACCAACCTATGACTTGAAGTTGATACAAATTTGGAGGCTCAGCGGAATGCTGAGTCTTTTTGTGTATTTAGTAATTGAAGAGTGATCAATTTAGCCCCTTATTTTACCAATGGCTATGGTACAATATAGCATAAATCGTAGTAGTTCTAAAAAGGGAGTATGAGAAGTATGAATGTGTTCAAAAAAGTTAGAAATAATTATGTGATTTGGCATGCAAATCGTATTCAGTTACAGGAATTTCCTTCAAGCCCTGTCGTTAGAAAACAAATAGTTTTCTCAGGTAGAGTTCAAAAGGTGGGATTTCGCTTGGAAATATATACGATAGCCGAAAGAATGAGATTAACGGGTACGGTTACAAATTTAAAAGACGGAAGTGTAGAGGTAGAAGTGCAAGGGGAAGAACAGCAAATCTCATTTCTAGTCCATTGCATGAAATCATTGAAACGGGCATCTGTAAAGAAAGTAACTATGAGTGATCTGCCTATTCATGAGAGTGAGAAAGATTTTACGATAGTGAAATAAGTACATATGGATTAGTGGAATTCTGAAGTAGATGATATGGAGCTAAATTTGGAAGTTAGCAGGGGGAATGAAAGCACTAATGGGTACTAAAACCTCTCAGTTCATTATTCTAATCATCTTAATAATAGCTTGCTTTATATATGGTATTGAAGTATTTGATCAATTCGATGGAAAGTTGTTCAGCCACGCGGCTGTTCCCTTAGGCTCTTCTTTGATTTTTCTTTTTTTGTTGATTGGTGTGGGAATAATGCTTGGATTTTTAATCGAAGGGACATCCATGTTCAGTACAATCATTTTAATGTGGCCTTTAATACATATTGGCATCGTAATCTTCTCTTTTTTTGCTGGGCATTTACTTTGGGAATTACTCTTTGTAATAGCTCTTTATTCGTTTATAGATTTACCAATCAACTTAATAGGTGAAGGGATATCATTAGGATTTCAGATAAATCGATTATTATTCCGTAGAGATCAAAATAAATTATCAGAATTCTTTATAGCCATACTCATTAACTTGGTGATTATCATTATTATAATTATTGCTATATCTAAACATCAGCATGCTGATCTCTTTATGTAAGACTTTTCAGTTATTGACTGTTGATTTTTAATTAACTGTAAATTTTATAGATTAGAAATAAATGGAACTATTGCTTAAGCCATGCGTAACCGATAAATAAAAGAGATTATGATAGATCAGGAGGTACATATGAACTACAGAACTTTAAAAAAAATGCTTCTTACCACACTTGCCACCCTGATGTTAAGTGTTTTGCTTCTTCCGGTTTTGACTTCAGCCAAAACGGCTGTACCTAAGCATACTGGATCATTTTATGTGAATGATTTCGCAAATGTGATCGACGAGAAAGCTGAAAATTACATGGTGAACTACGGGATTCGATTACATCAGGATACGGGCGCTCAAGTCGTAGTGGTGACAGTCGATTCTACAAATGGAGTTTCGATGGAAGAGTATGCAACTTCGCTATTCAATAGCTGGGGTGTAGGCTCTGCGGATAAGAATAACGGGCTTTTGCTACTGCTTTCTATAAAAGATGATGACTACTGGGCGGTACAAGGTAAGGGTATTGAGGACACGTTGCCTAACAGTAAGATTAAAGAGATTCTCTCACAATATCTTGAGCCGGATTTTGCAGCTAAAACTTATAGTGACGGTGCGCGTAAAACTTATGGCGCTTTTATTCAAGCCATGGGTGGGACTTGGGTGGAAAATGTCGGCACTAAAAACTATGTATCCGATAATGCCGGTGTACTCAAAAAAGTAACAAAGGACTATTTGAACGAATCTAGCAACAGATATAAAACTACAACTGGCAGCGGAATTTATGTGGTTACTGTTAAGAATGCAGGAGATAAAACACTTCAGGAGTATACCTACATGAAGTTTGCCTCCGTTGCTGCTGGCCCTAAGGATGTTATGCTCGTGCTAGACATAGGTAGAGACAACTATCATGTTCTTCAAGGGAAGGACATCGACAAGGTTCTCACCAATGATGCAATCAGCAGCATTTTGGACACCGTACTTGAACCTCAATTTGTGAAAAAAGATTACGGAACGGGAACTACAGCGACTTCCAATGCTTTGTACAGTTTCTTGTTGGCAAGAGCGGATCATTCAGTTGGAGCGACGGGAAGCACAGGAATTACGGGGAATAGTGGAGGCACTACAGCCACCAATTCTTCCTCAACATCCACTTCAGCAAAGGAGACTAGTGTTAGTATAGGCAAGGGTCTTCTAATTTACTTATTGATATTTGCTCCGCTCATATTGTTCGGATATGGTCTTTCGCGACGCAATAAATATATTGAAATGTATGGCTTGCCATTTAATCCATATAGTCCAAGAAATATTCGACGGTATGGGAATTGGTACGGTCAAGCGGATTACGGTTATGGTAGACGTTGGCACAGACGTTATAATAATCACCATAATAATCACCACCATCATCATAGAAACACACCATCCAATAACTCACAGTCAAGCTTCTGGGGAAACAGTGGTGGAGGCGGATCTACTGGAGGTGGAGGTGCAGGACGTTACTCTTCAAGCAATGAGAACCGTGGTGGCGGAGGTTCCAGCAGTGGCGGAGGTGCAGGAAGACATTCTTCAAGCTCTTCCAGCAGCAGTTACTCTGACAATGATAGAGGCTCATCAGGTGGAGGGGGTTCTTCCGGCGGTGGCGGTTCATCTGGTGGCGGAGGTAGCGCTAGCAGTGGTGGTGGAGCAGGAAGACACTAATAAATCATGCAGTTAATAAGAGGTGCAAAGGAGCTGTCTCACAAGTAGGAATTCTACTACTGAGACAGCTATTTAAATGGAAAAGAACTTATGAACCCCACTCAGTTTCTAGTATAAAACCATCTGAATAATGAAGATACGACTAACAAGACCACAAGAACACTTGCCAATGTGAAAAAGATAACCTGATTGAAGAAAGATGAGATAATACTTCCAAATGAAAGCAACAAAATCATGAAATTTATAGTGGAGTTGTAACTTTTTAATTTGATACTTTGATTTCTTTCATCTTCTTCATAGATCACCATTTCTTCAAGCGCATTCTCGTCTTTAAGCAGCTTTCTAAGCTGTATTATGTTCATCACACAGACGCCTTCAATACCAAAGAAAAATCCTGTGATATACGTATCAATAGAAGCAAAATCTGCCGTGGTATTGAGCAATTTAATGATATAGATACCTATTACAGCAAGTCCACCAATAACAGCTATAACTATTTTGGTACGCAGGCGTTTTTGAATCCTAGCTTTATATTTTTGATTCATCATTTTCCTCCACCTCAGAGAAATCAAATACTTCCTCAATCATTAATCCAAAATACTTAGCTATCTTATAAGCAAGGATTAAAGAAGCTATGTACTTTTCATTCTCGATTGAAATAATGGTTAATCGAGTAACACGAACCGCTTTTGCTAATTCCTCTTGAGATATTTTTCGCTCTTTTCGCAATTCTCTTATTCTTGTTTTCATGTCACGCTCCCATGTAATAATTAATATCGAAGATTGCTTTCATGATGAAAACTAAAAACAACAAAGTCGTACCTTCTTATTATATCAATAAAAAAGTTTATCACAATCAAAAATAAGTATAGTTAACTATACAATAAATGTATAGTCTGCTATACTTATTTTAGGTTTCTTAAGGAGGATTGTGCGATGCGGAAAATTGAACTGAACGATGTGAAAAAGTCATTCGGGAGTGTAAATGCTATCAATGGATTAAACCTTTCCATTCAGGCGGGAGATGTTTACGCCCTATTGGGACATAATGGAGCTGGGAAAACAACTACTCTTCGTTTCTTATTAGGACTTTTAGAGCCTGATGAAGGAGAAGTATCTGTATTTGGTTGTAATCCTAATCTAGAGGGTGACACTGTTCGTAAAATGTGTGGTGTTTTATCAGAAGACGTAGGGTTATATGAGCCTTTGAGTGTATATGATAACTTGAGTTATTTTGCTCAAATATATGGTATGAAACGTAGTGATTACGACAAACGAATAGACGAGCTGTTGAGTGATTTTGAAATACTAGATAAGAAGCATTTACCTGTTAAGGGCTTTTCTACAGGGATGAAGAAGAAGGTTGCTTTAACTAGAGCCTTACTTCACAAACCCAAAATCCTTCTATTAGATGAACCCACGAATGGACTAGATCCAGTAAGCATCGAACATTTAAGAGTAATGCTGTATGATTTAGCGCAGAAGCACGGAACCACCATTATTTTGACCACACACAATTTAGAAGAAGTAAAAAAGATCTGTAATAAGATCACAATAATGCGACTTGGGAAAAACGTATATACTAACACTATGGCAGCATTGAAAAAACAAGCCAGTAGTAAAGTCCGTATTAGCTGCAACCAAGAATTGTCCGCTGATTTGGAACGTCTTCATAAGACATTGTCTAGTCTTGAAGTGAATATTGAATACAAGGTTCAAAAAAACACGATTATCGTTGATCTAACAGAAAATATTGCGATTTCGAATTTAATTAAAGTGTTAGCCTCATTAGAGATAGATGTGAAGAATATTGAAACTAAGGAATTTGACCTCGAAAAGCTGTATATGCAGGTAGAAAATGGTGAGAAACCAAATGAATGAAATAGAAATCGTCTTTAGGATGCAGATAAAAGAGTATTTCAAGGATAAAGGCGCCCTGATCTTTCATTTATGTGCTGTAGTTCTCATAGGGATCGTTGCTCCTTTATTTCGAATGAACGATACTGTTTTATTGAATGGGTCAATCTTATTTCCACTTACTCTGTTAAAGCAATGGACAGCCAACAGCTTTGCGGGTGAGAAAGAAATGAAAACGATAGAAACATTATTATCCTCACCAATTAAGAGTAGAAGCCTATTTTATGGAAAATGTATGTATTGCATCGTTAGCAGTGGAGTTTGTTATTTATCCATATTCATTCTGATGCTATTAGTGAAGAGTTTCACAGATGAGCATTTTCAAATAAATATTTGGGAATGGGTAGGTATGTTGATTCTATTTATTCAGATTTTATTGACCGTCACTTTAATAGGAGTAAATAGATCCATTACTTCTGATGATATCCAGACGGCAAATCGTAAGCTAACCGTAATTTTTTATCCGATTTACATTTATATTGTTATTCTTTTTACTTTATTTACTCAGCATTTGATGGTGGCTACTTATTTACTATCTGCAGTTTTTTTAGTCATTTTAGTGGGGTTTAACTCTTATTTTATCTTTAGAAAAGTTAAGATAATGGATCGTTCGTATTTTTATGGAGTGAAAAGGTAGGTGTCTCTTATGAAATCACAAATATTTAGTGTTCTTCATCATGAATGGAAATATTTCGTAGCTTTAAAGCGATTTCGGTTTAACATGCTTTTCTTAATCGTTGCACCAGCCATCTTTACGATGCTAGCCTATATTTATTTTGGCAAATTGAACTTTTATTATCCAATCATCATTATGGCTCTAGGTGTGCCTCGAATAACAGTAAATATGATCTCATATTCGATTGGAGGAGAAAAAGTATATAAGACCTTTGAATCTTTATTGTCAACGCCAATACGAACAGAGTCAATGTTCATTGGGAAAAGTATGATTGCAATCCTGATTTCACTAGTTATGCTGGTAATATCGTCATTGTTTACTTGGCTGACAGCAAACTTCATCCAATATGTTCTCATGCAAGAAACCAGCCTCATTTGGTTGTCAACAGCACAAAGTATATTAATCTTTGATAATCTTCTGATTTGCATATTCATGATCTTTATAACTGGAATATTATCCATGGTAATGCAAAAGCCACGACAAGGATTACATATTGCTTCAGCACTAAGCTTCTTGACGATGGTACCTTCTTTACTGGTTACATTTGGTGTAAAGCATCCATTAGAATGGTCAGCAGGGATTATGATTATTTTGCTGGGAATAAATCTATACTTTATTTGTTATGTGTTGCAGCGAATAAAGAGATCACAAATAATGGCGAAATTATAATGGAGAACTAACAATCGCCGTATGATGAGAATCGTACGGCGATATTTTTGTGTATGCTCAGAAACTTACGTTCAACAAGTAATTCTCCTAACAGAAACTTTTCATAAAATTTATCGTCTATGATAAGGTTAGATAATTTTTTCATATTTCGTAATAATCAGGGAGGAAAAAGAAGTGAGCACTTCATCATTACCTCAACGTTCCACTGTACGCAAAAAGAAACCAACAAAAAAACGTAAGAAACGGGGCTTTTTTCGTACATTATCCAAAGTATTTTTATTCTGCTTTATTTTGTTGATTGCTGGAGGCGGCTGGTTTTACTTTGCACCTTCGGCTAAAAATCTGCGCTATTCAATCGCTGATACACTGATTACAACACAGCACCGCTACATGGCTAAATATATTATTGGCGAGGACGGATTAAAGGAGAGAGTGACTGAATATAGCTCCCTATTTGAAGAGATGGGGGTCGAAAAGGACACACATACCATCACTCCTGAACCAGAAGTAAAAGAGAAACCACTAGTCGAGATAGAAAATGTATCAGGAACTGGATATTCCGGATATGTCATGATCGTTAATGATCCTACTAAAGTCCGTTTGGGAATTCCAGATAAGGTAGGGTCAGGTGAGAAAGTAACTAGCATGGTGAAGCGCACAGGTGCTATCGCTGGAGTTAACGGTGGTGGATTCGCTGACCCCAACTGGAAAGGTAACGGCTTTAAACCTATCGGTATTGTGATCTCACAAGGTAAGTTATATTACAACGGTCTCGGTGGCAAGGAATCCACGCAAATCGTAGGTCTTGATAAACAAGGGAAGATGGTTGCTGGAAATTATACTTTAGACGAGATTAGTAAAATGGGTGTTCAGGAGGCAGTAACTTTTAGCCCTCGTTTAATCGTCAATGGAAAAGGATTGATTAAGAACGCGGCTGAAGGTTGGGGAATTGCACCAAGAACAGCGATGGGCCAGCGAGCTGACGGAGCGATTATATTTGTTGTTATTGATGGAAGACAACCTACTTATAGTATTGGGGCAAATTTATACGATGTGCAGCAAATCCTTCTTAAGCATGGAGCAGTGATTGCTGCCAATTTGGATGGAGGTTCTTCTACCGTGCTGGTAAAAGACAACGAGATAATGAACAAGCCATCCTCTCAATATGGGGAACGATATTTACCTACGGCTTTTCTTGTATTTGAGAACCCTGAGCAAGTCGATATGCCGAATATTTGGAAGGGACTTGACCCCTCCAAAATTGATGCTGCTAAGAAGCGTACACGCTAAAGCACTCTTAATACGTAATTAAGATAAGGATTATCTTGGATTGCCATATGAAAATATGCTACGATATCACCTAGCAAGAAACAGAATGTAGAACTAGCAGGTCTGGAACAGGGGGAATAGGAGTGACATTGCAACAGCTCCGCTATGCTATCGAAATTGCAAATAGTGGCTCCATGAATGAGGCGGCAAAGAAGCTTTTTGTCTCTCAACCGAGCCTGTCCAATGCCATTAAAGAATTAGAAAGTGAACTAGGGATTACGATCTTTGAGCGAACCAACCGTGGAATCAGTATTTCCGCTGAGGGGATGGAATTCCTGGGTTATGCCCGCCAAATCATTGAACAGACAGAACTTATGGAGAATCGGTATACCGGGAAAAAGCGCAGTCCGATTTATTTTTCCATCTCCACGCAGCACTACGCCTTTGTCGTTGACGCATTTGTTAATCTCATGAAGCGCAATGATGTCTCAGAATATAATTTTAGCTTGAGAGAGACGCAAACCTACGAGATTATCGAAGATGTACGTACCTTGCGCAGTGATCTGGGAATTCTTTATATTAACGAGAGTAACTATAAGCATATGAATAAACTGTTTAGTGATGGCAATCTGAAATTCACACCGCTCTTTAATACCGATCCACATCTTTATGTTCGAACCGGACATCCGCTTGCTCATAAGGAAATCATTACACAGAATGATATTGTGCCATTCCCCTATATCACTTTTGAACAGGGTGAGAATAATTCACTACACTTCTCGGAGGAAATGTTAAGTTTTTCACAAATTGAGAAGAATATTAAGGTGAATGACCGAGCGACTCTGACCAATTTATTAATGGGTACGGATTGCTACACGGTGGGCACAGGGATTCTGGCATCTGATCTTAATGGAGATGGACTGAAGACGATTCCTTTTGAGAGCAATGAAGTATTTACGGTTGGCTGGATAGCGCATAAAGATCGCAGACCGAGTGTAATGGCATCTAAGTATATCGAGATTTTGAATGACCTGGTTTCAGGAAGTTATTTTGATCTAAATCATTTTTTACTATAGCAGTAGGAGGATCGGTATGATTAGACCCGTAATTGGCACCCAGAGAAATGCTCCACCTTTTCGCTACGATATCGTTGGCAGCTTCTTACGAACGGATGAGATTAAAGCAGCCCGCCTCCAATATGACAATGGTGAAATCACAGGCAGTCAGCTTCATGAAATAGAGAATATTGAAATCTTCAAGCTACTGGACCTGCAAAATGAAGTGGGTTTATTGGCGGTCACAGATGGGGAATTTCGCCGTTCCTGGTGGCATCTCGATTTCTTTGTAGGGATTAAAGGAACAGAAAAGATTAACTTAAATCAAGGAAGAGCGGAAGCGGCTCAGCGCGCGGAATCTTTTCGAATCGTGGACCGAATTGCCTTTGAAGATCATCCAATGATCGACCAATTTATCGCTCTGAAACAAATGGCCGGAGACCGAATTCCGAAAATGACGATCCCTTCACCCGCTTTATTTCACTTTGTGGAGGATTTTAACGGGAATGAAGTTTACCCGGATCAGGAAACCCTATTCCAAGATATTATTGCTGTTTACAGAACTGCAATCCAAGCGTTCTATGATGCAGGCTGCCGTTACCTCCAGTTAGACGATACAACTTGGGGAACGCTGTGTAGTGGTAGACATCGAGCGCATTTACGAAGTAGAGGTACAGATCCAGATCAATTGGCTAAGGATTACGTTAGGCTGATTAATGAGAGCATTGCCAGTCATCCAGATGATATGACGATCGCGCTTCACGTATGCCGAGGTAATTTCCGCTCCACTTGGTTCGCTGCTGGTGGTTATGAGCCTGTGGCCGAAGAGCTTTTTTCGAATACTAAAGTGGATGCTTTTTTCTTGGAGTATGATAATGAGCGGGCGGGCGATTTTGAGCCCTTACGTTTTATTAAAGATCAATTTGTGGTATTGGGACTAGTAACTACGAAACATGGTGGTCTTGAGAGCAAAGAACAGCTCAAAGCGCGTATTGAAGAAGCGGCACAATATGTAGATATTGAGAAGCTTTGCTTAAGTCCTCAATGTGGGTTTGCTTCCACCGAGGAAGGAAATATCCTAACCGAAGAAGAGCAGTGGGATAAAATACGTCTCGTAATTGAAACCGCCCAAGAGGTTTGGGTATAAATAAAATAAGTTTTTAGAAGGCTCCGTATTGATTCAGGGGCCTTTTTCATGACTGTATTGTGACAGCTTAGAGGATTAACCTACCAGCGCACTTTACTAGAGCTATTAATCAAGGGTATAATAAGTAACAATTGTTTTTAATTCATGTTGAAAGAGAGCGGGAACAATATGGGTCGTAAGTGGAATAATATTAAGGAAAAGAAAGCCTCCAAAGACGCCAACACAAGTCGCGTCTATGCAAAGTTTGGTGTTGAGATTTATGTAGCAGCCAAGAAAGGTGAACCCGATCCAGAAGCAAACCGGGCCTTGAAGGTTGTATTAGAACGTGCAAAAACTTACAATGTACCAAAAGCCATTATTGACCGCGCGATGGATAAAGCCAAAGGCAGCGGTGATGAGAATTATGAAGAGCTTCGTTACGAAGGATTTGGACCTAACGGTTCGATGATCATTGTCGATGCACTTACGAATAACGTTAATCGTACAGCACCTTTGATCCGTTCTACATTCAGTAAGAATGGCGGGAATATGGGTGTCAGCGGATCTGTAGCCTACATGTTTGACTCCACAGCTGTTATCGGTGTAGAAGGTAAAACTGCCGATGAAGTGATTGAGATGATGTTCGATGCAGAACTTGATGTACGTGATGTTTTAGAAGAGGATGAAGCGGTTATCGTGTACGCTGAACCTGATCAGTTCCATGCTGTGCAAGAAGTATTCAAGAATGCAGGAGTCACCGAATTTACTGTTGCTGAGCTTAACATGCTGCCACAGAACTATGTAACACTTCCTGAAGATGCACAAGCTCAATTCGAGAAATTGATTGATGCCTTAGAAGATTTAGAAGATGTTCAACAAGTGTATCATAACGTAGATTCTGAGGACTAAGAATAACATATAACAAGGCGATGGAGTTCGCCACAACCGTCTCTTCAGACTAATGACTCCTACCAGAGTGAGCTTCACTGGTAGGAGTCTGTTTTGTGTCTGAGACTGATTTATACTGACTTTGGGAGCTGTCGCAATGAATCAATGGTCAGCACGATGGTATGAATTCGCTAAGAAAAGAAGTCATTTTGCACTATGGAGTACCTTTATCAAATGGATTGTACTCGGAAGTGTGGTTGGATTCTTATCGGGGACTGCCTCTGCTTTCTTTCTAAAAAGCTTAGACTACGTAACAGATGTACGTTTAGAGCATCCATGGCTGCTTTATTTGCTGCCCCTTGGAGGTGTACTAGTTAGTTTCTTATATATGCGTTACGGAAAAAACAGCGCTAAAGGAAATAACCTTATTATTGAACAAATTCAGGATGGTAACGAGACCATTCCTTTACGGATGGCACCCCTAGTATTGTTCGGGACACTGGTAACTCACTTGTTTGGCGGATCTGCCGGACGGGAGGGAACAGCTGTTCAAATGGGAGGAAGCCTCGCAGAGTGGTTTGGGAAATTAATCAAAATCAGCCCGTTGGATCGCAAAATACTGTTAATGTGCGGGATTAGCGGAGGCTTTGGTTCTATTTTCGGAACACCGCTGGCTGGAACCTTATTTGGTCTAGAGGTAGTAACCATTGGACTTATTAGCCAACAAGCATTACTTCCATGTTTTGTGGCTAGCTTTGTTGGTGATCTGGTCACCACTCGATTGTGGGGCGTTCATCATACTCACTATGTAGTGAATGAATTTCCAGCATTAAGTTTAATGATTATTCTAAAAGTGGTATTGGCCTCTGTAATTTTTGGTCTCGTGAGTATGCTTTTCAGTGAACTGGCTCATTTTCTAAAAAGAACCTTCACCGCCATGATAAGCAATCCAATGATAAAAGGTGCAGTAGGTGGTTTGATTATCATTGCCTTGGTTTTCCTTGTAGGGTCACGCGACTATCTGGGGCTCGGTATCCCTTTAATCAAGGATTCATTTGAGGGTGATGTCTCACCGTTCGCTTTTTTGTGGAAGCTGATCTTTACCGCCTTTACCTTAGGAACAGGATTTCAGGGTGGTGAAGTTACTCCGCTATTTGCGATTGGAGCCACATTAGGCAATGCTTTGGCTGGAATTTTACATGTATATGGACCGTTTCTGGCTGCTCTCGGATTCATTGCTGTCTTCTGTGGAGCTACTAGTACGCCCATCGCTTGCTTTTTAATGGGGATAGAGCTATTTGGTTCAGAGGGTGCTGTATACATGTTCATCGCTTGTGTGGTGAGTTATTTATTCTCCGGACATAGTAGTATTTATACTTCACAGCTTATTGGTGTATCGAAGAGCCAGTTCATTTCAATTCCTCAAGGGACTAGGATAAGTAGTGTAAAACGACCTCGCAAAAAATAACAACATTTACCGCACTTGGTTGACAAGAATGTAGAAACTGTAAAGTTATATACCAGAGGCTGCTCCGAACAAACGGATACAAACGATGAAACATTGTCCGGAGCTTAATCAAAAGCGTATTGCTTTTATATCATCGAATGATAGCGAGTCCGATTTAGCGTGAAATGTCATGCTTATTTGGTTATGCTATCTTTCGATGTTAATGATTAAGAGGCTGTAGACAATTTTCGTCTACAGCCTTTTGTGTTATATTGCTCAGTTTCTACACTGACATTTATATGTTTGTGCCGTTCATTCGTGTACTGACAAGCAGAAGGCTTGCACCTAAGGGGGCAGTGTCTTCTGCTTTTTTTGCGTTCTTCACTAATTTCAGAAAAGAGGAATAGGAAATGAGGTTACTTGAGGTTTCAAATTTATCACATGCTTTTGGCGATAAGGTTCTATACAAGAATGTTTCTATGGAATTGTACAAGGGTGAGCATGTAGGCGTGGTTGGACAGAAAACGGGGAAGAGTACGTTCATTAGCATCTTGACGGGCGAAGTGATTCCGGATGATGGAATGATAAAGTGGCACCCCAATATTACAATCGGTCATCTCGATCAATATGCTGTCATGGATGGAAACCGTACGGTTCATAATTATTTAAGACAAGCTTTCTCAGAATTATATGAACTGGAACGAAAAATGAATGAGCTTTATGAGGAGTGCACTGTAACTGGCAATGAGATGTTATTGCAAAAGGCAGCAGATTATCAGGAACGATTAGAAGCGCTAGACTATTATTCGATGGAGAGCTACATCAGTAAGATGGAAACGGGTCTTGGGATTAACGCGATTGGAATCGACCGCGGGGGGCAGCGGACGAAAGTCATTCTGGCCAAGCTTTTACTTGAACAACCTGATGTGTTATTACTCGATGAACCAACCAATTATCTGGATAAGGAACATGTTAACTGGCTCGCTGAATATCTGATTGCATTCAATCAAGCGTTCATTGTGGTGTCTCACAATTATGCCTTTCTCGATAAAATATCCACTAGTATTTGCGACATTGAGGGAGAAACGATTAAAAAATACCATGGGAAATACTCAGATTTTGTGCAGAAGGAACATTTACGAGAGAGCCATATCCGGCAATATCATGCACAGCAGAAAAAATTGAAACTACTGAGCAATTCATTCGAAAAAACGGTGCAGGTGTTAATTCGAAAATTGCCCGTGGTCGCCAGAAACAGCTGGATAGGATGGAACGAATCGCTGCTCCGACATTTATCTCAAAAGCGTCTATTCGCTTTAAGGAGCTTCTGTGCATGTCTCAAGTAGCGCTTAAAGTGGATCATTTAGTGGTTGGTTATGATAAACCCTTGTTGCCTAAATTGAAGTTCTCCATTCGCAGTGGACAAAAGCTCGTGATTACGGGGTTCAACGGAATCGGGAAATCAACTTTACTAAAGACGTTGGTTGGAGAGATCCAAGGGATTACCGGTAGGTTTCAGTTCGCAGAACAAGTTAAAGTGGGTTATTTCGAGCAAGATTTAACTTGGGAAGATGAGACGATGACACCTATTCAGGTGATTTCAGCTTATGATCCCAATATCTCAGTGAGTTAAGATCCCTCTATGGAGGACCTGCATTAATGGCTTCCTTAAACACAGATACTTCTAATCAAAATGAGATTAACGTTGAAACGCAATATGAAAGCTATGGCACATTATCGGAATTATCAAATTATTCAGACCTCGTAGTTATTGCATCACCAACAGATGATTTTGAAAATAGAAAACATATAACAACTTTTTACGATACAGGCGATCTACAAGATTATTACACT
Organism: Paenibacillus pseudetheri; assembly: GCF_924513355.1. NCBI lineage: Bacteria > Bacillati > Bacillota > Bacilli > Caryophanales > Paenibacillaceae > Paenibacillus > Paenibacillus pseudetheri. The sequence continues at coordinate 2,572 of NZ_CAKMAB010000021.1, read as the reverse complement.
TTAAATAATCTTAGTATTAAAAAAGTATTAGCAGGAGATTCGTCAAACATAGGAGGAAATTTAGAAGTCATTGAATCAAATGGTTTAGTTGAATCTGGAGCACAAAAAATAAAGATGATAAATGATGGATATAAAGAAACTCAAAAAGGATTAGAATATATATTATTTTTAAAGAAGGATTCACAAGGACAGTATCAAATAGTAAATAGAAACGAAGGAACCTTTACTCTAAGATGTGGTGAATTCTGCAACTACTAATAAACTAGGAACTTTTATAACACGAGATAATAATGTTAGGGATAATTTACTTAATGAAATTGCCAACACATACTCAAATGAGTTATAAATTTATTATGGAGACTGAATGATGAGTCTCCATCTTTCTTCAGTAAGGAGGTAGTTATGAAAAAAATTAGCATCATTTCAATTTCACTGATAATTTTATTGATTTTAGTTTTTGTATTAGTCAAACCGATTCAAGAGATTGTTAGCGTTAGTCTTGTGTCCGAAACAACGGAAATCACTTACACTGACAGTGAAAGCATTCGCATCTTCGAAGACGCTATAAGAACTGTTAAAAAAGTACGCGGGGCTGTAGATGTGGGTCCACCATCCTATCGAATGACTGTTACTTACGCTGATTCTGAAATTGTCGATTTCAGCCTTTATATGGATCTTAAGGCCAAAAATGGATTTCTGATTAAAAATAGTAATAGCGAAAAGATGCTGGATTTAAAAGATAAGAATGCGGTAGAGCTAGCTGATCTTTTAAGTAAAGAAAAGTGAGAATAATATTTGAGACATTCTAAAAAGGTCTTAAATGGTTATAGTTTTAGAAACTCAATCTATAAAATTATTTTTCTGTTGTAAATTTGCAGTTTTTTGATGAAAAACTGTAAATGTGGTAAATATATTATGTTATGATTAATCAAATTTTCTCTTGTCGTTAGTGATTCGACAGAGTTGGAGTTGTACTGGGACACACCCAGTTCATAAACATTAGGGCTTATTTTGCCATGGAGACGATAGACACCTGTTTGCTGTCTATCGTCTCCATGGCTTTTTTGTACCTATTGGAGGAGATAAAGTGGATATGGTTGATATAGTCGAGCAGCTGAGTAAGTACTTGCTGTGTTGCATTCAGAGATGCCCTCGTTACATGAATATGTTGAAGTTCATGTCAATGTATCGGGTAGGGTAGATATTGTCGCGACGGCGCTTGTAGCCTTCACGATTATCATATTCCCAAAGAAAAAATCAAGCTTGTCCATATGCGTGTCGATGGAGATTCAGAAGGTACGACTAATAGACAATTTTTTGATTGGCCGCAGACTGATGTATATCTTCAATACTTATGCGAAAAACTTGATCTTCTCTAAATTGTTATATGGAATGAATTAAGTTTAGAAGAGAGAATTCGGGACCGTAAAATGTTTCCGGACTCCAGCTGCCGTGTCTGCACTTCGTATATGAAAAGAGATGTTCATGCGAAGTGGGTTCATCAATTCGATAATTGTTCATGCTTTATTCGGCACATGCGACGAACAAAAGGAATCGCACCGGTCCTCTAGCTGATAGAGTCCAAGTGGAGACTATTCTTATATTCGCTGGTACTGCGGTGATTATGTGTGCCTTGTATGCAATAATTAAACTTATTGCCTTAGTAAAGGACTACGATTAACATGAAGTTATTCCAAATAAAGATAATATCAGTATCAGAAACGGAAGGTGTCAAGTTGACCAATCAAAGACTCGAGTATCCACCATTACACACAGAAAGAATCAATCTTCGAATTTTAAATCTAGTGGATGCAGAAGCAGTACATAGACATTTCTCAGATGAAGAAGTTACTAGATATATGGATATCGATCCCTGTAAAGACCTAAAAGAGGCAGAAGAAATCATTCAGTTCCATATCGATGATTTGGGCTGCAGATGGGGCATGTTCGATAAAGGGACGGATGAACTCATCGGTACATGCGGGTATCACTATTTAAGAAGAGAGGATGAAGAGTTTACTGCTGAGATAGGATTTGATTTATCCAAAGCTTACTGGGGACAAGGGCTTATGTACGGAGGTTCTTCAATGGGGCTAACTACTATCGACGCTACTGTTGAACCTGAGAATGCTAGGTCGATAACTCTAATGGAGCGGTTAGGTTTTGAAAGAGACACGGAACTTCGTGAACAATTCGTATATTTTGAGCTTAAACGCAATGGTTAGATAACAAAGTAGATCTTCAATACAATTGAAGATCTACTTCAGGCTGTCGAGAAAGTCTCGACAGCCTTCTTTATGCCCTAATTATTTAAGACGACACCGCGTTAATGTTGTATAATATAGGTAACTATTTATAGAACGGATGGTGTGTTGAATGTTACGTTCCAATCGAGAAAGACAACAATCCTACGAATTTGTTTCCATAGAAGACTTGGTCCCCGAAGACCACTTGCTTCGTAAGGTGGACAAATATATCGATTTTTCTTTTATCGATGAAATCGTTCGACCGCTTTACTGCGCCGATAACGGACGCCCTGCTATAGATCCAGTTATTTTATTTAAAATGATTT